>NZ_CP114285.2:1809091-2110606 GCF_027111255.2 Flavobacterium flavigenum
GAGTGATTGAATTTGATTCAGATTATATCAATTCTTTGAAATTGGTTTCGGAAGAAAACAAGAAGTAAGAACTCCTATAAAATAACAAGCCCTTCAATTATTTTTGAAAGGCTTGTTATTTTTTGTCTAATTGTACACTATCTTTAAAATTATGCTTCTGCCAGCTTGTTTAAAAACTCCAGACGAACACTTCCATCTTCATCAATTTTAGTCAGGCTGATTTCTTGCAAAGTATTGACCAATTCCGGATTCCATGGTGTTTTTACTTTTACATAATTTTCAGTAAAGCCATGGATATAACCTTCTTTGTTCTCGCTTTCGAATAAAACCGTTCTTTTAGATCCTAACTGACTTTCGTAAAAAGCACGACGTTTTTTAACCGACAATCCGCGTAACATTTTACTTCGCTTTGCCCTTACGTTAGCAGGAACAACACCCTGCATATCAGCTGCTTCAGTATTATCTCTTTCAGAATAAGTAAATACGTGTAAATAGGATATATCCATTTCATTAAGAAAATGATATGTTTCTAAGAAATGTTCGTCTGTTTCTCCCGGAAAGCCAACAATTACATCAACCCCAATACATGCATCTGGCATTACTTCACGGATTTTGTTTACACGGTCTGTATACACTTCACGCAGATAACGGCGTTTCATTAATTTCAAAATATCATTGCTTCCGGATTGCAGCGGAATATGAAAGTGAGGTACGAAAGTACGGCTTTTAGATACGAACTCAATTGTTTCGTTTTTTAGTAAATTAGGCTCGATTGATGAAATTCGCAAACGCTCGATTCCTTCCACTTTATCCAAAGCCTGTACTAAATCTAAGAAAGTATGTTCGTGTTTTTTATTTCCAAATTCCCCTTTTCCGTAATCACCAATATTCACTCCTGTCAGGACGATTTCTTTAATATCCTGAGCAGAAATTTCTTTTGCATTCTGTAATACATTTTCTAAAGCGTCACTTCTTGAAATTCCGCGTGCTAATGGAATCGTACAATAAGTACATTTATAGTCACAGCCATCCTGAACTTTCAAAAAAGCACGGGTACGATCGCCAATAGAATAACTTCCAACGTAAAAATCGGCTTCAGCAATCTCGCATGAATGAACCTCACCCATGTCGTTTTTACTTAAATCGTGAATGTAATCGGTAATTTTAAATTTTTCAGTAGCCCCCAAAACCAAATCAACACCATCTACAGCTGCTAATTCTTCAGGTTTCAATTGCGCATAGCAACCTACAGCGGCAACAAAAGCTTTATCATTAAGTTTCATTGCTTTTTTTACGACCTGCTTAAATTGTTTGTCAGCATTTTCTGTTACAGAGCACGTATTAATAACATATATGTCCGCAACTTCTTCAAAATCTACCCTGTCAAAACCTTCATCATTAAAATTTCTGGCAATTGTAGATGTCTCTGAAAAATTCAGTTTGCACCCAAGCGTATAAAAAGCAACTTTTTTTCTATTTTCCATAGGAATACACTACGTTTTAAGTAGTAAGATTATTATATTTACATCTTCAATCGAAGAGTTTGCAAATTTACACACAAATTTCTTTATAATAAAATCAATAATAGATTATAAATCAACAGATTGAATGAAACAGAGATTCATTTTGTATAAATAAGGGATAGTGTATTTTTTTAAGACTTCAAATTGATGTTATTTTTTGGAAGAAAAGTTTAAAGTTGGAAAATCAAATTTGAAAGAAAAAATCGACAAAAAGCAAATAAATCCGATTAAATACATAAAATTAGTTGTAAATTTAATTTTTTCTTACTTTTTCCTTTGCTGAGATAAATATTAAACCTAAATTCACAAAGCGAAATTTGATAAAAAAAAATTAAATCTGAACATAAGATTATTCGATTTACGACGTTTTAAAATTTTCAAAAAGACAATGGGAAAGCCGAAAACCATTTTAGAGTAGGCAAATTTTTAAACTTATAAAACCATATGAAAGCATTTTTGCCCACAATCTGCTTAATGTTCTTAACTTTTTTTAATGTACAGGCACAAACAAACGCTCCTGCTGCAAGTTCAAATCCGTTTCCAACAATCAGCACACTTACAACATGGGCCAGTTTTAACTCTCAACAAAAATTTGATATAGCCATACGTGCTGTAGGATTTAAATTTGAAGTTAAAGAGCCTGGAGAAGGATCTACTGCTTATACCTATATCAGAAAAGTAGTTGTTAATGAAGTTAATTATACTGACAGAATCGTTTACAGAATTACAAATACCAATTCTGCTAGTATTATTTCGCTTGTTACTGCCTCTACTGATCTGGTAAGTTTATATACTCCGCAATTGGCAACATTTAAAAATAACAACTGTAAAACCGAAATGTCTAAAGACAAAAACACCACCTGCAGCTGTTATGAAAGCGACAGTTTCGCAATAGACCTTTGCGATGAACGTGTAAAATTAACTATGGGTGACGGAAATAAATATTTTGTTTCTGTAGCTAAAAAATAATTCACAAGAATTTATAAAAATACAAATCCGAAATTTAAAACTAAATTTCGGATTTTTTTTGCTTAAGATTGCTGTATTTTATACCAATATATAGCGCTGTACAACCTCAGCAACACCATCATCATTATTTGACGCTACAATTACATTTGCCCTGTCCCGCAATTCAGGTGTTACATTATCGACCCAAACGCCCAAACCAGCATATTCTATCATGGTGAGATCATTTCCTGCATTTCCAACAGCAATAATTTCGCTTTGATGAATATTCAATTTCTCTGCCAATATTTTTATACTTGCTGCTTTATCAATTCCGAATTGGGCTGCTTCAAGGAAAAAAGGTTTTGACATAGCAACACTCAAATGTGGCATTGCTACTTTTAAGTCTTTCTCCACTTCTTTTAAATAAGAAGGATGTTCCAACAAGATGCATTTTACTGCAGGTTTTGTAACAGCTGCTTTAAAATCAGAAACTTTATTATGCGGCAATCCGGTAATTTCTTTTTCTATTTGGATATATTCAGAATCCGTTTCACTTATAATTTCACCATCCAGATACGTGATAATATGCGTTTTCATTTTTACACTGTAATCGTATAAATCATGAATTTGTTCCGGCGTCAGACATTGTTCAAATAAGATGAGATCGTCCTTTACAGTACTGATTATAGCTCCGTTAAAAGAAATAATATATGAGTCGTTTAAATCTAGTTCTAATTCTTTAGCAAAAGTCGTCATAGCAGATGTTGGACGGCCAGAAGCCAAAACCACATAAACACCTTTTGCCTGTGCTTCCAGAAGCACTTTTTTATTTAATTCAGAAATTTTATGGTCATCTGTCAACAAGGTATCATCCATGTCGAGCACTAACATTTTATATTGCATTTTTTCTCAGTTCTTAGTCCTTAGTACTTAGTCCCCAGTCTTATTTTGCACTTAGTTGATGAGGACTAAGTACCAGGGACTAAAACTATTTAAATACTCATTCTAAATTCCTCAATAACAGGATTTGCCTTTGCAAAATCGGTTTCCTGAATAAAAATTTCAACTGCTAAATCGGTTTGCCCAAAACCAGCTAATCTTGCTGATTGAATATTATCTTTTTTTACAGTCTCTACACCGGCTGCTTCTAATCTTTCCTGCAAAGCAAGTGCTAATACTTCGCTTCCTGAAAATGCTTTCATTAATCCCATGACATTGTATTTTATTATTATTTTTTGTTCTTTATTGTAAAATTATTTTTAGCTGATTTTGAAAACCATCATTCTCATTTACACCCACATGGCCCTGATTTTTCAAAGGATAAAAATTGGCTTTCGATTTTAAAAGGTTCTTTAGCCGGACAGAATTATCAAAAGGAATTAATTGATCGTCAGTTCCGTGAAAAATATAAACAGGCGCTTTTACTTTTGGCAAATATCTAAAAGTTTCTAAATGAAATTTTTTCATAAAGTCAGGAAAAAACGGAACTCTGCTGCTTGATAATTCTGTAAAACTAAAATAAGGAGATTGCAGAATTAAGACTTTTGGTTTGTTTTCTGAAGCCAAAATTGTAGCCAGACCTGAACCAATAGAATAACCTGTAATGATAATTTTTTCTTCTGAATATCTTTGCTTCATTACTTTATAAACCGCTGCGATATCCTTATTTAATTGATCTTCATTTTCTATTTTGCCTTCGCTCTTCCCAAAACTTCGATAATCCAAAATAAAAATATCATATCCTAATGAAGTATAAATTTTAGAAATACTGCCCCAGGTTTCAAGTGTCCCGGCGTTTCCGTGAAGATAAAAAACCAAACCTTTGGAATGTTCTGCTTTAAATAAAAGTCCATTAAGATTTACACCATCAAATGACTTAATATTTAACTCTTCAAATTCACTCTGATATTCAAATTGATATTCTTTAGAAAGAACAGCATTTTGAAAAATCATTCCTGTCTGATTGAAATACACATAAGAAACAATAATCAAATAAATTACAACGAAGAACGCTAAAAGTACAATCATTAAAAATTTAAGTGTTTTTATCATTTCCATGGATATCGTAAAAGCTCTACTCCTCTTCTATTTGATCCTCTTCTTCGTCCAACTCTTCTTCACCCTCTTCATCCATATCAAAAAAATAAGGTTCCAATAGCATTTTATCAGCTAAAATTTCAATGCGTTCCGTCAGGGTTTCTGCAAAAATAAGACGCTGTGTTTTAGCGATACTGTTCGAAATCCGCATTATTTTTGGCTCATGACGCAGTTTCAAAATCGGATCAGCATCATCGAGAATAAACATTTTAAGACGATTAACATTGTAACCGGCGGTACTAAACATATCATTCAGCTTCGTTGGGGTCCCTATTAAAACATCAATTCCGGTCGAAATATAGTTTTTATCATAATCCATATCGCCTTTGTCATGAACTCCATACACTTCAAGGTTGGTATATTTACCATATTTCTCAAAAAGTGCTTCCATTGCCAGAACTTTTTCTTTGTCTTCAACAACAATTAAAGCCCGGGGAGACTCTTCATTTTTACCTGCTAACTGCTGAATTACATTCAACACAATGGTTGTCGATTTACCAGTTCCCGCTGGAGAAATTATCATACAGTCAGCACCGCTTTTAATTGTCGAAAAAGTTTCCATTTGCAATATGTTTGCTTCTGTTAAACCATTCTCAATTAAGGCATCTTGTAATTTCTCGTTTATTTTTTTTAGTTTCATTTCTAAATTTTAGATTTATGATTTTAGTTTTCAGATTGAAAAATTAAATCACTATTTGCTCGCAAACATTTTCACGTCAGTTTCAGAAATTTCGCTTCCTCCCAGAATAATTAGTCTTTCAACCACATTTCGAAGTTCACGAATATTACCTGTCCAGTCGTATTCCTGTAATAATTTTATGGCTTGCGCCGAAAATACTTTCACAGCATTTCCTTGTTCCGAAGCAATTTTTTCTGCAAAATGCGAAATCAAAGCCGGAATATCATCACGTCTTTCATTCAAAGGCGGAACTTTAATTAAAATTACTGCCAGACGGTGGTATAAATCTTCACGGAAACGGCCTTCTGCAATTTCTGTTTTCAAATCTTTATTGGTTGCGGCAACGACACGAACATCAACTTTGATGTCTTTATCAGCACCGACCCTTGTAATCATACTTTCTTGTAATGCACGCAAAACTTTGGCCTGTGCGGAAAGACTCATATCTCCAATTTCATCCAGAAAAATGGTTCCTTTATCAGCCGCTTCAAACTTTCCGGCACGATCTTTAACTGCCGATGTAAAGGCTCCTTTTACGTGTCCAAACAATTCGCTTTCAATCAATTCACTCGGAATAGCGGCACAGTTTACTTCAATTAAAGGAAAAGCAGAACGTTCGCTTTTTTCGTGTAATTGATGCGCTACTAATTCCTTACCTGTTCCGTTTGGTCCGGTAATTAAAACTCTTGCTTCTGTTGGAGCGACTTTATCAATCATCACTTTGATATGATTGATTGATTCACTCTCACCAATCATTTCGTAGTTTTTGCTGACTTTTTTCTTTAGGATTTTATTTTCAACTACTAATTGTTTTTTATCCAGAGCATTACGAACGGTGTTAAGTAAGCGGTTCAAATCCGGCGGTTTCGAAATATAATCAAAAGCTCCTAAACGCATCGTTTGAATTGCCGTTTCCATGTCGCCGTGACCAGAAATCATAACCATCGGAATTTCTGGTTTTACTTTTTTTACTTCTTCCAAAACCTCAACACCATCCATTTTTGGCATTTTGATATCACACAAAACCAAATCGTAGTCGTTGTTTTTTATTTTTTCAAGTCCGGCAACACCATCTTCAGCTTCATCCACCTGATACGAATCATTTTCTTCTGATAAAATTTTTACCAGAACTCTTCTGATTGCTGCTTCGTCTTCAATAATTAGTATCCTACTCATACTTCGTAATTTTCAATTTTAAAAAATTCCAAAAACCAATTAATTTGGAATTTTAATACTTAAGCCATTTATACAATTCTTTCCATGTTGGTTTTTTGCCGTACATTAAAATACCTATGCGGTAAATTTTGGCAGCGAACCAGACCACAAGGAAAAATGTAGCAAACAATAATGATACCGAAATTACGATTTGCCACCAGGGCACTCCAAAAGGGAGCCTCATTAACATTACAATTGGCGATGTAAGCGGGATCATTGAAAAAATTACCGCAACACTTCCGTGGGGGTCATTTACAACTGTAAAAAACCCAATATAAACACTTAGGATTAATGGCATTATGATGGGCAACAAAAATTGCTGCGAATCCGTCTGATTATCAACGGCTGCACCAATAGCTGCGTAAAATGAACTGTATAGAAAATAACCTCCGATAAAATAAACTATAAAGCCGGTTAAAATGCTGGCAATAGGTAAATTCCATAATTCAGCGATATACATTTGTGCAGAACCTGAAAGTTCATGTTGTGCTGCTTGCATTAATTCAGGAGAAACTCTTGCCGTTGGTCCAACATTGACTCCAAAAAATGCCGATGCAGCAAACATCAATCCTAAACCAATAATAGCCCAAATTACAAATTGTAAAATTCCAGCCAGTGAAGTTCCTACAATTTTACCGATCATTAATTGAAATGGTTTTACAGAAGAAATGATAATTTCTATAATTCGATTTGTCTTTTCTTCAATTACGCTTCGCATTACCATATTACCATAAATGATAATAAACATCATAATCAGATAACCGAATGCACCTCCAATTCCGATTTTAATTTCATTCAGACCTTTCAAACTTTCTTCTCCGGAAGCTTTAATCAAATGAATATTGACATTTGACTGCGCTTTCTGAATGGCCAAAGTATCCAGTTTTGCTTCTTCAAGATTTAATTTCGTGATTTTATTTCCGATGATATCCTGGGTACTTTCAATAAAAGAAATACTCGGACTATTATTCGAAATGAACTCAATTTTAGTTTCTAAATCTTTGTTGTTTTTTGTTTTAGGAATAACAATTAATCCACTGAAATTTTCTTTTGTAATACTGTCTTTTAAAGCTTTTACATCAATTTCAGATAAATTGAGGTATCTGAATTCTGCTCCTTTTTTATTTTCTTTTAAAAAATCAGCAGCAAAAAGTCCGGTTTCATCATGAATCGCAATTCTTTTGGTTTCAGCTTTCATAGAACTCAGATAACCAATAAATCCGGCAATTGCTACAAATAACACCGGACTCAAAAAAGTCATAACAACAAAAGACTTATTACGGACTTTGGCAATAAATTCTCTTTTTATAATTAATGAAATTATACTCATCTATATTTTTTATTTTCAAATTTTAAATCCCAGATTTAATTGAATACATTTAAAATTGGAATTTGGAATTTAATTATTGGAGTTTAATTTTTATTTTCAGTTACAGTTTGAATAAAAATATCGTTTATAGCCGGGATTTTCTCAACGAAATGTGTTACCTGTCCTCGTTGTGTCAATACATTCAACAATTCGTTCGGCGCTGCATTTCCAATCTGAATATTTAATTTTAAATCGTCATTTAAAGATTTAAAATTAGCCGGTGAAACGGTAAACTTCTGAGTAATATCATACATCAAACCTTCCACATTATTGGTCAGTATTCCAACTTCAAAACTATTCGTTCGAAATTCACGTTTTACATCGCTAACCTTTCCCTCAATTAATTTATTCGATTTATGAATTAAGGCAATATGATCGCAAAGCTCCTCAACACTTTCCATTCGGTGTGTCGAAAAAATAATGGTAGAACCCTGTTCTTTCAATGCCAGAATCTCGTCTTTAATAACGTTGGCGTTTACCGGATCAAAACCCGAAAAAGGCTCATCGAAAATCAACAATTTTGGTTTATGCAAAACACAAACCACAAACTGAATTTTTTGTGCCATTCCTTTAGAAAGCTCCTGAATTTTCTTGTTCCACCAACCCTGAATCCCCAAACGGTCAAACCAAAAATCAAGCTGTTGTTTCGCTTCAGTTTTAGAAAGCCCTTTCATTTGTGCGAGATACAAACATTGTTCGCCTACTTTCATCGAACTGTATAAACCTCTCTCTTCCGGAAGATACCCTATTGTCTGTACATGTTTTGGCTGCAGTTTTTCTCCATCCAGAATAACTTCACCGCTATCTGGCAGGGTAATTTGATTGATAATTCGGATGAGGGACGTTTTTCCTGCACCATTTGGACCTAACAATCCGTAAATACTGCCTTTTGGGACATTTAATGAAACTTCGTTAAGTGCGACATAGTCACCATATCGTTTTACTACTTTATGGACTTCTAGTAAGTTGCTCATGCGATTTTTTAGATTTCTGCGTCAATTTGACTATTGTGGCTTAAAGTATGTAAAAGTAAATAATTCGTATTGAATCTTTGTCAGAATAAAGAAAAAACCCATTCTAAATTTACAATAGAATGGGTTTTATATTACTTGTTTTTATAAAGTATAGCTTATGAAAACATATCTTTTACTTTTTCAAAAAATGATTTTTCTGATTTTTCAGGATTAGGAACAAAATGTTCATTATTTAAAGCATTTTCAAAGAATTGCTTTTGCTCTTTGTTCAACGTTTTTGGCGTCCATACATTTACGTGAACTAATAAATCCCCGTTTCCGTATCCGTTTAAGCTTGGAATACCTTTTCCTTTTAATCTTAAGATTTTTCCGGATTGGATTCCTTCTTCGAGTTTAATACGTACTTTTCCATTA
Source organism: Flavobacterium flavigenum (assembly GCF_027111255.2). Lineage (NCBI taxonomy): Bacteria > Pseudomonadati > Bacteroidota > Flavobacteriia > Flavobacteriales > Flavobacteriaceae > Flavobacterium > Flavobacterium flavigenum. The sequence goes on from NZ_CP114285.2 coordinate 1,818,311, forward strand.
ATTGCTTCTATATCTTTAGAAACTCCTAAAACTGCTTCAGGGAAACTGATGTATAAATCGTAGTGTACATTTTCACCTTCACGTTTTAAGAATTCGTGTTCAACCTCTTCGATGGCAACGATTAAATCTCCAGGAATGCTGTTTCCGGGAGCATCATTTCCTTTATTAGACACTTTCAACTGCATTCCGTCAGTAACCCCTGCAGGAATTTTGATTGACACTGTCTCGTCCTCCTGTACCATACCCTGAGCATCAGCCTCAGAAGGTCTTTTATCAAGAATTTGTCCAGAACCACCACATGTAGGACAAGTAGATGCAGACTGCATTCTTCCTAAAATAGTGTTTGTTACGCGCATTACCTGACCTTGCCCGTTACAAGTCGAACAGGTTTTGTAGGTAACGCCTTTAGCCTGAACTTTACGTTTTACTTTTACTTTTTTCTCAACTCCATTTGCAATTTCTTCTAAAGTCAGTTTTACCTTAATTCGAAGATTACTTCCTTTAGCACGACGAGGACCTCCGCCTCCGCCTCCGAAACCGCCAAATCCGCCTCCAAAGATATCACCAAACTGGCTGAAAATGTCATCCATATTCATACCGCCATGACCTCCAAATCCGCCGGATCCATCAAATGCCTGATGACCGTACTGATCGTACTTTGCTTTTTTCTGCGGATCACTCAAAACTTCATAAGCCTCTGCCGCAAGTTTAAAGTTTTCTTCTGCCTCTTTGTCACCTGGATTTTTATCAGGATGATACTTTAAAGCACTTTTTCGGTATGCTTTTTTAATTTCGGCAGCATCAGCATTTTTTGAAATGCCCAGTATTTCGTAAAAATCTTTTTTCATAATTAGGTTTAAATTGCTTCGCCAGTTCGCTAGCGCTTGTGCCCAAATTTTAAAATTCCAAATTCCAAAAATGAGCTGAAATTCCTATTTGCATTTTTTAATTTCCAACAACAACTTTAGGAAAACGAATAATTTTGTCTCCTAATTTGTATCCTTTTTCAATGACATCAACGATTTTCCCTTTCAATTTATCAGACGGAGCCGGAATTTGTGTAATTGCCTCAGCTACATCTGCATTAAAAGCATCGCCAGCCTGAATTTCAACCTGTTCTAAGCCTTTTCCAACTAAAGTACTTTTTAGTTTTTCATGAATCAGTTCTACGCCTTTTTTTAAGTTTTCATCTTCAGATTTGTTGATTTCTACAGCAGCTCTGTCAAAATCATCCAAAACAGGCAACATTGCAAGTAAAACTTCCTGATTGGCAGTTTTAAACAAATCTATACGTTCTTTTGAAGTTCTTTTTTTGTAATTTTCAAATTCAGCAAATAATCTCAAAAACTTATCTTTTTCTTTAGCTAAGTCCTGGGCTAACTGCTCCTCAACACTTAATTCTTCAACAATTAATTGCTCTCCATTAGCGTTATTCTCTATAGTTGATTCATCTAATTCCTGATCGAATTCTGTATTTTCCGTAGTCATATTACTTTTATTTTTAAAAATATTTTTAAACTTCATTTTATTTCTTTCTGTTGGATTGCAAAAGTACTGCCAAATCTTCTAAAATGTCAAATTGTCACTCTTAAAATTAGATTCCACTATAAGCTACGATTTCTTAAAGAAAAATTTAATATAATTTTAAGACTATTACGTTTTCGTTTGTTATATATTTGAGACCGAAACCAAATCATTGTTACAACCTATCAAAGTTTGAATTTAAGGGTTAGCCTCGGCTTATATAAATTATTAATTCAAGTTTACCTTATATTAAAAAAAGCTTCATCAAATTGACGAAGCTTTTTTTTATTTTAATTACAATTTACTATTTGTATTTGCACGGGCGGAGGGATTCGAACCCCCATCAACGGTTTTGGAGACCGCTATTCTACCCTTGAACTACGCCCGTAACTTAAGGCCGCAAAATAAACTGTTTTTTTCCTGTTCCGCAAATTAATTGACATAGATTTTAAAAATATTTAAGCTGATGAGTGCTAATTTATATCAATCAAAAGACAATTAAACAGGCTTTAATCTGTAACAGAACACTTTACTGTCAGCTTATGCAAGTAACGCATTTTTCAATCCCTCAAAATCAACCGAAACCTGCTCACCTGTTACTAAATTTTTAAGCGAATAAGAATTTGAAGCAATTTCCTGATCTCCTGCAATTACAGCAAAAGGAATCAAACGTTTGTCTGCATATTGAAATTGTTTTCCAACTTTTACGTTATCCGGATACAATTCTACTTTTATATTTTCCTGTCTTAATTTCTGAATTGCCTGCGAAGCATACAACGCTTCTTTATCTCCATAATTAACAAACAACGCTTTTGATGTCGCAGCAACTGTTTCGGGGAATAATTGCAATTCTTCTAAAACCAGATAAATTCGGTCTAGTCCAAAAGAAATTCCTACACCACTTTTATCTGGCAATCCAAAAATACCTGTCAAATTATCATATCTTCCACCACCACCGATAGAACCAATTGAAACAGTTTTTGGAGCTGCAACCTCATAAATTGCACCCGTGTAATAGTTTAAACCACGAGCCAAGGTTACATCCAGATCTAAAATTGCGGTTGAAAGTCCTAAAACAGCCACATTGTCACAAATAAATTTAAGTTCCTCAACACCTTTCATACCTTCTTCAGACGAAGCTAATAATGCTGAAAGCTGATTGATTTTCTCCGCAAAGGTTCCTGAAAAATTAAAGAGTGGCTGTACTGTAACCAAAGCTTCTTCAGAAATTCCTTTTTCGATCATTTCTTTTTTAACACCGTCTTCTCCTATTTTGTCTAATTTATCAAGGGCAACTGTGAAATCAATTAATTTATCAGAAGCTCCAATTACTTCAGCAATTCCTGACAATATTTTTCTGTTATTTATTTTAATTGTTACACCTTCTAAACCTAGAGCAGTAAAGACATTATCATATAATTGAACCAACTCCACTTCCTGCCATAATGATTTTGAACCTACCACATCGGCATCACACTGAAAAAATTCTCTATAACGACCTTTTTGCGGCTTATCTGCTCGCCAAACAGGCTGGATCTGATATCTTTTGAAAGGAAATACAATATCATTTTGATTTTGAACTATATATCTCGCAAACGGAACAGTTAAGTCGTAACGTAAAGCTTTTTCAGAAATATCACTTGAAATACTTCCAATTTTATCATCAATAATTCTATTTATCAATGACAAAATATCTTTTTGAAATTCACTTATATAGAATCTTTTTTTCTCCTTATATGTATATGTTCTAAAGCTTAAATAATTTTCAAATATTTTAAATAGAGAATAATAAATATCATCTTTCTTTTTAAAATTGAATACATTTTCTATAGAACCTCTCTTTAGCTTTTTTGTTTTGCTTTGAAAAAAATTATCAAAATGAATATTAATTGTTTCCTTGTGATTTACAAGTTCACTTGAAGTAACATTTAGATATAAAGATTTTATTTCCTTTAATTTTTTCTTTAATTCGTCTTCATCAAATATAAATATTAAATCATCATATAAAGCTTTTATGTCTTTCATGTAATCCCCTGAATTCAATATCTTAAAAATCAGACGATCTCCTTCCTCTCCATATTTTCCCATTAAGGTATCTGAATTTTCAAACGAAGGGGTTTCTATCGGTTGAAAACCGAATTTTTCAAAATTACTCTTTATAGTCTGAATAATATATTGACGCTTTGACACCTCTGCTGGTGAAAAATCTCTTGTCCCTTTTGGAATACTTGGTTTTGAAGCCATCTTTTTTAGATTATTTAGATTTGAGATTATTAGATTTAGATTTTCATTGCTACTAATTCTAAAAACCTTTAGACATTATTTTTTAATCGCCTGCAAATATCTTACTTTTTAAAATAAATAATACTGCTTCGAAAACAAACTTGTAACAAAAAACGTATTTTCGTGTCAAATTGGTCATGATGCTAAAACTATTTAAAGAAAATATCCGGATTGCTTTTGGTTCTATCAAAACGCAATTGCTGCGAACTATTCTTACGGTATTGATTATCGCTATCGGAATTACAGCTTTGGTTGGGATTTTGACTGTTGTAACAGCACTTGAAAATACGGTTTCGACTAATTTTGCATCTATGGGAGCGAATACTTTCAACATTAATCAATACGAAAATACCGTTAAAAACCGTGGCGGAAATGAACGCGAGATCATCAACCCGATTATTTCATACCCTGAAGCTGTCGCTTTTAAAAATAAATACAAATACCCGTTCACCGAAACTTCTCTTTCATTTACAGCAACTTCAAAAGCCGAAGTCAAATATTCAGATCAAAAAACAGATCCTGAAATTACAATTGTCGGTGTCGACGAACATTTTATAGGCAACTCCGGATTAGAAATCAATTCAGGACGTTCATTTAATCAGTTTGATATCGAAAACAATACCTACTCGTGCATCGTAGGTTCTGATTTCGAAAAAGGCTTATTAAAAGATGTCAATCCAATTGATAAAATTATTTCAATCCGTGGTGCGCGTTTTAAAGTTATTGGAGTTTTAAAAGAAAAAGGATCGACCTTTGGAAACAGCCAGGATTTACGTGTTCTCATTCCAATTCAGGTAGCGCGTTCTTTATTTACCGCACCAAACATCAACTATACCATAAGTGTGATGGTTTCTAAAAAAGAACTTTTAGACCAGGCTGTTGATAACGCTACCAGTACGATGCGAAGAGTTCGAAAACTTAGTCCTGTTCGTGATAATAATTTCGGAATTGGGCGCAGTGACGATTTAATCAACAGAATTCTCGGAATTACTAAATATCTAGGCTGGGCTTCCTGGATTATCAGCATCATTACCATTCTTGGATCATCAATTGCCTTAATGAATATTATGATCGTTTCGGTTACAGAACGTACCCGCGAAATTGGTGTTCGTAAAGCTTTGGGTGCAACAAAAATTACTATTTCTGTTCAGTTTTTTATCGAAACTTTATTGATTGGACAAATTGGCGGCTTAGTCGGAATTGTATTAGGAATCTTAATCGGTTTCGCATTTGCAGCCGCAATGAGTTTTGCATTCGTGATTCCGTGGATGGCAATTTTTGCAGCTTTTGGTACAAGTTTTATGGTTGCCATTGTTTCCGGATTGTACCCTGCAATTAAAGCTTCGCAATTAGACCCTATTGAGGCTTTGCGTTATGAATAGTCTAAAGAATTTGACAGATTTTATCTTTTGAAAATTTCACACACAGTTTGTCATTCCGTAGGAATCTCATTTTTATTTTATTAAACACTAATGATTGAATATACAGAAGGAATCTATACTTTTTATGTTTATATCCTAACTAATAAAAACAGAAATGTTTTATATACAGGTGTTACAAATAATTTAAAATTACGCTTACAACAACATAAGAGCAAACTAAACCCCAACAGTTTTACTTCAAAATATAATTCACACTTTTTAATTTATTTTGAAAAGTTTAGCTGGATTCAATTAGCAATTGAAAGAGAAAAAGAAATTAAAAATCTTTCCCGGGAAAAGAAATTAAGCTTAATAAAAGAAATGCATCCAAATTTAGAATTTTGGAATTCTCTTTTTGAACAATAGATTCCTACGGAATGACAAACTGATGAATAATATAATGACTTTAAATAGTAGCCTTCATCATCCTGTCATTATCATAAATATCTTTTCGTAATTCAACATTTTTAAAATTCATTTTTTCCAGTAATTCAGTCATTTCCTTTCCTAAATACTGATTAATTTCAAAGTACAATTGTCCTTTATCCAGAAGGTTTTTCTGAGCTAATTCAGCAATTTTTCTGTAAAAAACCAACGCATCATTGTCATCCACAAAAAGTGCCAGATGCGGTTCGTAATCCAAAACATTCTTTTTAATTTCCTGCTTCTCTAAATGGCGGACATAAGGCGGATTTGAAACAATAATATCAAAATTAGATTTCAGGATTTCTAATTCTAAAATACTCTTAAGTATAAAAATTATTTTGACATTATTATTCCTTGCATTTTTTTTTGCCGTTTCAATAGCCCTCTTCGAAACATCCATAGCATAAACTTCTGCATTTGGGAGATTCTTTGCGAGTGAAATTGCAATACAGCCGCTTCCGGTTCCTATATCAAGTATTTTAAGTTTTTTAGTTTTGTCGATAATCTTGTTTTCATTAATAATCCAGTCGACCAGTTCTTCTGTTTCGGGTCTTGGAATCAAAACATTCTCATTTACTTCAAAATCCAATCCATAAAAATTTGTTTTCCTCAGTAAATATTGAATCGGTACTTCTTTTTTCAATTCAATTAAAAAAGATTCCAAAACCTCTAAATCAGCATCTGAAAAAGCTAATTCATGATTTAAAGCCAAATCTATTTGTCTAAGATTATATTTATTTTCTAATATCAGATAAAAAAAACTTTCAGCTTCGTAAGCATCATATAACGAAGAGAGTTCCTTGATAAATTGTGTCCTGTATTGTTTGATTTTCATTGGGGATTTTAAGCTTTTTAGCTAAATTAAATTGCTTTCTATAAGTATCGAGAAATAAATTTTGTTACAGTGTTATTTTACAATTCTTTCAACATCCAGACCGGGCAGGAATTGTGACCTGTACATCCTAACGAAGCCTCTAAATACACAAACCCTGACTTCTTATATAATTTTTGTGCAGCATGCATAAAAGGCATTGTTTCTAAATAGCATTTTTCGAAACCAAAGTTTTTAGCATGCTCTAAACATTTTTCGATCATTTTGCTCCCTATTCCTAATCTGCGGGTTTTGGGCAAAAAATACATTTTTTGTAATTCGCAAATCTTCGGGTCGCCATTTTCTAAAGGTGCGATTCCGCAACATCCTACAATTTCACCTTCGTTCTCAACCACAAAATAAACCGATTGTGGCTTACTGTATTGTTCAAACATTAAATCCAAATACAGATCTTCATAAGCTGTTCCGGTTTTCGGAATTTCCATTTCATCAAAAACGCATCTTATTAATTGGGCAACTGCCTGATTGTCTTCTTTTTTAATTTCTCTGATAATCCAATTTTCCATTTTAAATTTTATTATGCCTTCCACAAAAATAAACATACTTTTGATATTGTTTAACAACTCCGCTGTTAACATTAGACCAAAACTCAAAAATGACTACTTTTGCAATGTGAACACACATGAAAAATACATAAAACGCTGCATAGAACTGGCCAAAAATGGTTTTGGAACAACATATCCAAATCCAATGGTAGGAAGTGTAATTGTTTACGAGGATAAAATTATCGGCGAAGGCTGGCATAAAAAAGCCGGGGAACCCCACGCCGAAGTCAATGCGATTCGATCTGTCAAAGACAAATCCTTACTCAAAAAATCCACTATTTATGTAAGCTTAGAACCCTGCAGCCACTTTGGAAAAACACCACCATGCTCTGATTTGATTATTGAACATGAAATTCCAAATGTGGTTGTGGGCACTGTTGATCCAAACGAAAAAGTTGCCGGACAGGGAATAAAAAAAATAATAAAATCAGGTTCTAATGTAATTGTTGGTGTATTAGAAAATGAATGCTATGAACTCAACAAGCGCTTTTTTACTTTTCACAACAAGAAGCGGCCTTATATTATCTTAAAATGGGCTGAAAGTCACGATGGTTTTCTAGCGCCTGAAAAACAACCTGGGCAGAAGCGCCAGCCTGTTTGGATAACCAATCCTTATTCCAGACAATTGGTTCATAAATGGAGAAACGAAGAACAGGCAATCCTGGTTGGCACTCAAACTGCAATTGATGATAATCCGAAATTAAATATCAGGGACTGGTCGGGGAACAATCCTGTAAGAATCGTTTTGGATCAAAGCAACAGAATTCCAAAAGACAGTTTTATTTTTGACAACAGTGTTAAAACGATTGTTTTTACTAAATCTGAAACTGCCCTTTCAACAGAAAACACAACTTTTGAAGTAATTAATTTTAATCAAAATATAATACCGCAAATTTTGGCTGTTTTGCATCAAAATCAGATTCAGTCCATTATTATCGAAGGAGGCTCACAAACTTTACAGGCTTTCATTAATCAGAATATTTGGGATGAAGCCCGCATTTTTACAGGAAAAACTACTTTTAATAAAGGAATAAAAGCTCCGCTTATTGAAAAGAAAAACGTAAACAAAACTTACATTCAGAACGACGAATTAACATATATTAGAAATTATGATTGATACAATAATTTTTGATTTTGGAGACATTTTCATCAATTTAGATAAAGAAGCCACTATTTCGGGACTGAAGAAATTAGGCATGACCGAATGGAATTCTGAATTTGACCGATTGAATCTGTTATTTGAGACCGGCGATATTTCGCATGATGATTTTTTGGCAGGTTTTCAGGCACAGCTTCCTAATGCCTCAATCGAAGAAATTCTGGAAGCATGGAATGCTGTACTCGCAGATTTTCCGTTATACCGATTAGAATTCCTCCAGATGCTTTCTAAAAAATACCGTCTGTTTTTATTAAGTAATACCGATTCTATCCATATTGCAACTTTCGAAAATAAAAGCGGAATTTCTTTTTACAGGGATTTTTACCAATGTTTTGAAAAAGTGTATTTTTCATTTGAAATTGGAATACGAAAACCAAATCCGGAAGCCTATCAATATATCATCAACAAACATGAATTATCTCCAAAACGAACTTTGTTTGTTGACGATAAAAAAGAAAACACCGATGCAGCTGCAGCTTTAGGACTTCATGTCTGGAATTTACAAGTTGGCAAGGAAGATGTTGTGGATTTATTTGAAAAGCAAATACTTTAGAACCGTACCTTTGGAATATAACGACACCTATCAAACCATTGCTTCTGAATCTGAAGAAGTGTTATTTAAAGAAAAAGGAAGCAAATTCTTTGGCTATGCTTTTCCAATAGAAACTGAGGATGAAGTAAAACCTATTATTGAAAGATTAAAAAAACAGCATCCCCACGCTGTACATTATTGTTATGCTTATCAAATTGGTACTGCACCAAAAATTTCATATCGGGCAAATGATGACGGAGAACCAGGCAATACAGCCGGAGCGCCAATTTATGGACAAATCCAGTCTTTTGGTTTAACCAATGTCCTTGTAGTTGTGGTTCGATTTTTTGGCGGAATAAAATTGGGGGTTGGCGGATTAATAGCCGCTTACAAAACTACCGCACAAATGACACTTGAGATTTGTGAAATTGTCGAAAAAACCATTGATGTCCATTTTTTAATATCTTTTGATTATAAAAACATGAACAAAGTAATGCGGGTAATCAAGGAGAAAAAGCTCGAAATAACTTCTCAGGAAATGGAAATAGATGAAAATTCAGGACTGCCAATTGGTAAAATAATAACAAAGACCCGAAAAAAAAATGCTGAATCTATATTCAGCACTTTTGATTTAATGTTTGAAATCGATATAAAAATTATGTAAATCGATATAAAATACACCTCGTTTTAGCAATTATTCAAGTGTTTTAAATAATTCTAAAATATAATCCGGAGGAGCAGTTGGCCGACCTGTTTTTAACGAAATAAATACCAAAATAAACACTGCCGTTGTTAATAACTCATTCGCTTCATTATAGATTGCGCAGTCAAATTCAATCTTGACTGAAGACTGACTTTTGAAAGTGGTATGTATTGTTAAAAGCTCATCATATCGCGCCGATTTTTTGTAATTTATCTGCATCGAAACAATAGGCAGTCCGATTCCGCTTTCTTCCATACTTTTATACGAAATCCCTTTGTTTCTAAGCCATTCCACGCGTCCTATCTCAAAATAAGGAACGTAATTTCCATGATATACGATTCCCATTTGATCTGTTTCTGAGTAGCGGACACGTATCTGAGTTTGATGATTTTTCATTATTTAATATATTAAAAAAATTTAATTTTTACAAGCCTCTTACAATATTATTTTATAAAATTAGAGAGCAAAATATTTTTTTTTACAGAAATTTGTTCACATATTTGTTATCCCGAAATACGGAATTAAATTGCTCCCTTTTATTAGGAGAATCTTTATCAATAATAAAAAAAATTTATCTGAATTTATGACTAAAACTGCTCAATCAGTATGGGAAAACTGTTTGTCCTTTATAAAAGACAATATTCAAGATCAGGCATACAAAACCTGGTTTGAACCAATCAAATCAGTTGAGCTAACCGACAACGCGTTATATATTCAGGTTCCAAGTAAATTTTTCTACGAATGGCTCGAAGAGCATTATGTAAAATTATTGAAAGTTGCGCTTACCAAAGAACTGGGAAAAAACGCAAAGTTACTCTATAAAATTAAAATGGAAAACACTTATGGAAACAAACAGCCGTTTACAGAACAGCTGCCAAGTTCCAACAGAGTGCCAATGAAACCACAAGAAGTGGATGCTCCGTTTAAAAACCTTAATCCGGAACTTAAAAATCCGTTTGTAATTCCTGGTATTAGAAATTTAAAAATTGAATCGCAATTAAACTCGAATTACAGTTTTGACAATTTTCTTGAAGGAGACTCAAACCGTCTGGCCCGTTCTGCAGGTATGGCTGTTGCCAATAAACCGGGAGGAACATCTTTTAACCCTTTATTGATTTTCGGTGGGGTTGGTCTAGGCAAAACACACTTAGCACATGCTATTGGTGTTGAAGTAAAAGATAAATATCCGGAAAAGACCGTTTTATATATTTCTGCGGAGATTTTCACTCAACAATATATTGATTCCGTAAAAAAGAACAATCGTAATGATTTCATTCATTTTTACCAGTTAATTGACGTTTTAATTATTGATGACGTTCAGTTTTTATCAGGAAAATCAGGTACTCAGGATGTATTTTTCCACATTTTCAATTATCTGCACCAAAACGGAAAACAGGTAATTCTAACTTCTGATAAAGCTCCTGTTGACATGCAGGATATTGAGCAGCGTTTATTATCCCGTTTCAAATGGGGATTATCTGCCGAATTGCATCAGCCAGATTATGAAACCCGTATTTCGATCTTAAAAAACATTTTGTATCGTGACGGTGTTGAAATGCCGGAAGATATTCTTGAATATGTTGCCCGCAATATCAAATCGAATGTCAGAGAACTTGAAGGTGCCATTATTTCGTTAATCGCCCAGTCTTCTTTCAACAAAAAAGAAGTAACAATTGAGTTAGCTAAAAGCGTTGTAGAGAAATTTGTTAAAAATGTAAAGAGAGAAATCTCTATTGATTATATTCAAAAAATCGTGTCTGATTATTTTCAGTTGGATATTGAAACCCTTCAGTCAAAAACAAGAAAAAGACATGTGGTCCAGGCGAGACAATTGGCTATGTTTTTTGCTAAGAAATTCACAAAAGCTTCTTTGGCAAATATTGGCTCTCAAATTGGAGATCGCGATCATGCTACTGTATTACATGCTTGTAAAACAGTCGATAATTTAGTTTCTACAGACAAACAATTCAAAAAATTTGTCGAAGACATCAACAAAAAATTAACGCTATAAACGCGCATCATGCCAGTAAAAATTTTAATGGTTTGTTTGGGAAATATCTGCAGATCTCCTTTAGCCGAAGGCATTTTAGCATCCAAATTACCAAAAGAAAATTTTATAGTTGATTCAGCAGGAACCGGTTCCTGGCATGTGGGTCATTCCCCTGATAAAAGATCAATTGCCGTTGCCCAAAAAAATGGTTTATGTATTGACCATCAAAAAGGAAGACAATTCAAGACTTCTGATTTTGATGAATTTGACTATATCTACGTAATGGATAATTCAAATTACAGAGACATCATGCATCTTGCCAAAACTCCAGAACACAAGAGCAAAGTGAATATGATTCTAAATGAATTATTTCCGGATGAAAATGTTGACGTTCCAGATCCTTACTACGGAGCCGTTAACGGATTTGACAATGTCTATCAGATGTTGGATGAAGTTGCCGAAATAATTGCCCAAAAACTTATCGAAAAACATTCTTAACTTACTTTTTCAATTATTAAACACTAAATTTAATTGAAAAGTATTTCATTTTATAATCTATTAAACATATGAAACTTCTGGGAAAATTATATTTAATTCCAACAACTATGGGCGAAAGCGATCCTATGGATGTTTTACCTCAAACCGTAAAAAGAAGTATTGAACTTATAGATTATTATATTGTTGAAAATGATAAAACAGCCAGAAAATCCATAAAAGCTGTTTTACCAGAGAAAAAACAATCCGATTTAGTTCTTTTTACATTAAATAAAAGAACTGAAGCGAGCGAACATTTAGACTTCATAAAACCTTTATTAGAAGGAAAAAACATGGGCCTGATGAGCGAAGCCGGCTGTCCCGGGGTTGCTGATCCTGGTGCTGTGATTGTAAAACTGGCGCATGAAAAAGGAATTCAAGTTGTGCCTTTGGTTGGCCCTTCTTCTATTCTATTGGCCATGATGGCATCAGGAATGAACGGACAAAGTTTTACTTTCAATGGTTATCTACCAATTGATAAAGATGAAAAGAAATCGGCATTAAAATATTTTGAAAAATTATCTCAGGATAAAAACCAATCACAGATTTTTATTGAGACGCCTTATAGAAATAATAAACTGATTGATGATCTTTTGCAGATTTTAAATCCTTCAACACATCTTTGTATTGCTACTGATATTACGTTGCCAACGGAATTCATTAAAACCATGAAAGTTTCTGATTGGAAGAAATTGAAAATTGACATTGATAAAAGACCTACTATTTTTATCATTCATAAAATGTAAACTAACATTAAAACATCATTATTGCTATGCAAAAGTTTCTAATATTGATTTTAATTTGTTTCTCTCAAAATATCTTTTCTCAAAAAGAAATCAAAAGAACCTTAGAGCATCAGAAAAATAAAAATGGCAATATAGTTCCCTTAAACGAAAATACAATTTACAACCTTATTGACCTCGATGTCAAACCTGAATTCCCAGGTGGCAGAGTTAAGTTTAATCACTTTATTGATGACAACTATAAAAAATCAAACAAAAGACCAACTATTCAAGGAAAACTATTTGCAACTTTTATTATCGAGAAGGATGGCGTATTAAGCAATATAAAAGTTCTTCGTGATATTGGATATGGGACTGGAGAAGAACTAATAAGAGTTTTAAAATCATCCCCAAGATGGAAACCTGGAAAACAAAATGATAAAGAAGTCAGAAGTATATATTCGATTGTTGTGCCTGTACAGCAATAAATCTAAAATCATTGAAGTTTCTTCTTTTAATAAATATGCAAACTAACCTTTAAACGATCATTATCATGAAAAAGTTTTTAATTCTGATTTTAATTTGCTGTGTACAAAATGTATTTTCTCAATCAAAAAAGACTGAAAAAACTATTCCTGAAGATGAAAATACAATTTATAATACAGCCGGTTTAGATGAGCAACCTCAATTTCCTGGAGGAATAGAGGAATTTTACAAATTTCTTAATACCAATTTTGTGATTCCGCAAGATAAACCAAAATTAAAAGGAAAAATATACACCACTTTTATTGTAGAAAAAGATGGCTCATTAAGTGATATCAAAGTACTAAGAGATCTTGGCTTTGGCACAAAGGAAGAGGCGATTCGGGTTCTAAATAGTTCACCTAAATGGACTCCCGGAAAACAAAATGGTAAATTAGTCCGAGTTCTGTTTTCTGCACCTATTCTTGTAAATAATCCTATAAAATAAAATTATCTAGCCCAACTAATTTACATCCAATTCACTCACAAGTTTCTGATCAAAAAACTTCACTATGAGTAAACTCCCAAATGTAACCACAAGCATTTTCACGGTAATGTCAAAAATGGCAGCAGAGTACAATGCTATAAATCTTTCGCAGGGATTTCCAAATTTTCCTGTTGATGAAAGACTAACTGATATTGTTACTAGATTAGCGAAAGAAAACGTTCACCAATACACACCAATGGCTGGTTACCCTCCATTAATGAATAAGATTGCGAAATTAGTTCTAAATTCTTATAACAGAATTATAAATACTGATACAGAACTTCTGGTTACCACTGGAGCAACCCAGGGAATTTTTACTACTATATTGGCTTTAGTAAAAGAAAACGATGAAGTCATTATTCTGGATCCAAGCTACGACTCTTATGAAGCTCCTGTTTTACTTTGCAAAGCTAAGCCAGTCCGCGTAGCATTAAATGAGGATTATACGCCAAATTGGGAAACGATAGAAAAAGCCTGTTCTGCAAAAAGCAGCATGATGATCATCAACAATCCGCATAATCCAACAGGAAAAATCCTGACCGAAGCAGATTTTGTTCAGCTACAGAATCTTCTTGAAAAATATCCCGATATTATTGTTTTATCAGATGAAGTTTATGAATACATCACTTTTGAAGAAAAACATATTTCTGCACATACCAAAAGTTTCCCTTTTAGACCGTTGCATAATGGTTTCTTCTTTTGGAAAATCTTTTCATATTACCGGATGGAAAATTGGTTACACCATTGCCCCTGAACATCTGATGAAAGAAATCAAAAAAGTCCATCAATTTCTGGTTTTTAGCGTTAACAGTATTTCACAAGCTGCAATAAGTGAATATTTAGATATAGTGGACGTCAATTTACTTGGAAAATTCTATCAGGAAAAACGGGATTATTTTCAAAAACTGCTTCAGAACAGCAGATTTGAGTTAAAACCCTGTGAAGGAACTTATTTTCAGGTTGCGTCCTATGCTTCAATTTCCAACCACGATGATGTTACATTTTGCAAAAAACTCATCACAGATCATGGTGTTGCCGCAATTCCAATTTCAACTTTCTATTCAGATCATAAAGACCATAAATTAATACGTTTTTGTTTCGCTAAAGATAACTTCACGCTCGAATCAGCAGCAAAAAAAATATGCCTAATATAAAGTTTTTTAAAAAAATATAACAATATTATGCATGCATCCTATTTAAATTAATTAATTTTGTAAAAACAAGAAGTATGAGCTATACAGATAAAATGTTAAGAGACGATGCTTTAAAAGGTAAAGTCATTGTAGTTACAGGAGGCGGAAGCGGCTTAGGAAAAGCGATGACCAAATATTTTTTAGAATTAGGAGCTCAGGTAGCGATTACTTCAAGAGATTTAGAAAAGCTTAAAACAACTGCAGCTGAACTGGAAACTGAAACCGGTGGAAAATGTTTACCGCTTCAATGCGATGTTCGCCATTATGAAGAAGTCGAAAATATGCTTCAGGAAGTTTTAAAAGCTTTTGGAAAAGTAGATGTTCTTTTAAATAACGCAGCCGGAAATTTCATTTCACCAACAGAACGTTTGTCTGCTAATGCATTTGACACTGTTATCGATATCGTACTAAAGGGTACAAAAAACTGTACACTTGCTTTTGGAAAACACTGGATCGACAGCAAACAAACATCAGCAACAATTTTAAATATTGTAACAACTTATGCCTGGACAGGATCAGCTTACGTGGTACCAAGTGCTACGGCAAAAGCAGGGGTTTTGGCCATGACCAGAAGTCTGGCCGTAGAATGGGCAAAATACGGAATCCGTTCTAATGCGATTGCTCCTGGACCTTTCCCGACTAAAGGCGCATGGGACAGATTATTACCTGGAGATTTGGCAGAGAAATTTGATATGGCCAAAAAAGTACCTTTAAAACGTGTTGGCGATCATCAGGAACTGGCAAATCTGGCAGCCTATCTGGTTTCTGATTTTTCAGCTTATGTAAACGGAGATGTGATTACAATTGATGGGGGAGAATGGCTAAAAGGTGCAGGACAATTCAACTTATTAGAAGCAATTCCGGAAGAACTTTGGGATCAGCTTGCAATGATGATAAAAGCAAAAAAGAATAAATAATTACAAGTGCTTACTAAATTCAGAATATTTTATAAAAACTATACTGATTGCACGAAATCCCGGAGGTTTTTACTTTCGGGATTTTTTTATATTTTTCATCATATAAGCAATATAATTTCAGTTAAGTAACATTTTATTTAAACATTTTCCAGCTTAAATTTACTAATGTTACTTATATGGTTAAATTATTTTAAATGTTTAGCGATTCAGTTAAATTATTATTTTTGCGAAACAAATTATAACATCAAAATTTATGCTCATTATTGGAATTGCAGGAGGAACAGGAAGCGGAAAAACAACTGTAGTACATCAAATCATGAATGAATTACCAGACACTGAAGTAGGTGTAATTTCTCAGGATTCATACTATAAAGAAACCCATAATTTGTCTTTTGATGAAAGAGCCTTAATCAATTTTGATCATCCACGCGCTATTGATTTTGAATTGCTGGTAAAACACCTTAAAGCATTAAAAGCAGGCGAAACCATAGATCAGCCTGTCTATTCTTTCATTCAGCATAACAGAACTGACGATACAGTTTCTACTCACCCCAGAAAAGTAATGATTGTCGAAGGAATTTTAATTTTGACAAATCCTGAATTACGGGATATGTTCGATATTAAAATCTTCGTTCATGCCGATTCTGATGAAAGATTAATTCGTCGTTTAAAAAGAGATATTTCAGAACGCGGGCGTGATATAGACGAAGTTTTAAACCGTTATCAAAATACCTTAAAACCGATGCATGAACAATTTATCGAGCCATCAAAAGCATTTGCCGATATCATTATTCCAAACGACAAATACAATACCGTAGCAATTGATGTAGTTCGTGCCGTAATTAATCAGCGGATTTTATAATTTTTATCGTAAATTTATTCCATAAAAATAAGGAGCTATTTCCCGCTATCCGTTTCAATCTTTTGTGCCGAACACCGGCACAAAAGGATTTTCACCTCTATCGGGGCTAAAAGTAAACTAAAATGAAAAATCCGTACAAAGATAAATCGTGGTTCAGATTTCTAAGCAATAAATATGTTTGGGTTTTGCTGTTTTTTATAGTATGGATGCTGTTTTTAGATAATTACTCCTATTTCGACCATCGCTTTTTAAACGATCAGATTAATGAGCTTAAAGACAATAAAACCTATTATCAGGAAGAAATTAAAAAAGACCAGGAACAGATTAAACAGCTCAAAAATCCTGAACAGATAGAGAAATACGCCCGCGAAAAGTACTTCATGAAAAAAGACAGCGAAGACATATACATTATCAAATTTGAAGGCGATACAATTCAGGAAAAAGAATAATTAGAAAACACACAATGGCTACTACCCTATTCGACGATTTTAGTCCGATTTCATCCAAACAGTGGAAACAAAAAATTCAGTTTGAACTGGATGGTGCCGATTACAACAAAACCGTAATCTGGAATTCTCCGGAAGACATTCAGGTAAAACCATTTTATCATTACGACGAAGATTACAAAACTGCTGAAGTAAAAATGCAGGCTTCCAATTTTAAAATCTGCCAAAATATATTTGTTTACGATGTTGAAAAATCCATTCAAAGAGCTTTAAACTCTCTTGACAGAGGAGCTGAAAGCTTACGTTTTACCATTCAAAATGAAAAAATCGACATTCAAAAATTATTAGAGAACCTTCCTTTAGAAAACCGAATCGTTTACTTTAATTTCAATTTCATTTCAATCGATTTCGTAAAAATACTGGATACTATTTCCATTCAAAAAAAAGCTGTTTTTTATTGCAATTTAGATCCAATTGGGCATTTAGCCCGAGAAGGAAATTGGTTTGTGTCATCTGATAAAAATAATTTTGAAACACTTCAAAATATTTCAAAAGCAACGACAAATCTTTCTTTATTAAGCGTCGATTCATGCCTATACCAAAATGCCGGAGCAAATATAACCCAGCAAATTGCATACAGTCTTGCACATGCAAACGAATACTTGAATCGCTTTCCGGAACTAACAAAGCCAATTGTTTTTCAGGTAGCTGTAGGAACAAATTATTTCTTTGAAATTGCAAAACTTCTTGCGCTGCGAATGCTTTTCAACTTAATTGCTTCCGAATACAATCCTGATTTGGAATGTCATTTATTGGTTACTCCAACGAAACGGAATAAAACCATATACGATTATAATGTCAACATGCTTCGCACCACGACAGAATGCATGTCGGCAATATTAGGAGGTGCTGATGCTGTTGCCAATTTGCCTTACGATTCTTTATACCATAAAGACAACGAATTTGGCGACCGACTGGCAAGAAATCAATTACTGATTTTAAAACACGAAAGCTATTTTGATAAAGTGGATAATCCTGCTGATGGCAGTTATTATATCGAAAGTTTAACCATTCAACTCGCCGAAAAAAGTCTCTCTATATTTAAGGATATTGAAGCCAGCGGGGGATTTTTGAAACTTTTGAATGACGGAACCATTAAAAAGAAAATTCAGGAAAGTGCCAATAAAGAGCAGGAATTATTTGATACTCAAAAAGAAGTTTTATTAGGCACCAATAAATATCCAAACCCTGAAGACAAAATGAAACATGATTTAGAACTGTTTCCTTTTGTAAAAATAAAACCCAGAAAAACATTGATTACACCTATAATTGAAAAAAGATTAGCAGAAAAACTGGAACAGGAACGTTTAGAACAAGAGTAATCTTTTTCAAAGTAATTATAAATTGCTAAAAGAGTATTTCAATGATAAGAAAAGATCTTAAACATATAAAGTTACAATTCAAAAGTGAAGAATCTGATGAAAAATCCCATGATTCAGAATTAACGGTTGATCACTTTACTACAGCAGAAGGAATCGAAATCAAAAAAAGTTATTCTGAAAAAGATATTGAGGAATTAGACTTTTTAGATTTTGGGGCAGGTTTTGCACCAAATCTCCGTGGTCCTTATGCAACCATGTATGTACAAAAACCATGGACTATTAGACAATATGCAGGATTTTCAACTGCAGAAGAAAGCAATGCTTTTTACAGAAGAAATTTAGCAGCCGGTCAAAAAGGTTTGTCTATCGCATTTGATTTACCAACACATCGGGGGTACGACTCTGATCATGAAAGAGTTGTGGGAGATGTTGGAAAAGCAGGCGTTGCTATTGATTCTGTTGAAGATATGAAAGTACTTTTTGACCAGATTCCATTAGATGAAATGTCGGTATCTATGACCATGAATGGTGCTGTTTTACCTATCATGGCTTTTTATATTGTCGCTGCAGAAGAACAGGGAGTTACGACTGAAAAACTTTCAGGCACTATACAAAATGACATTTTAAAAGAGTTTATGGTTCGCAATACCTACATCTATCCACCAACGCCTTCGATGAAAATCATTGCCGATATTTTTGAATTCACAAGCAAAAAAATGCCAAGATTCAATTCTATTTCAATTTCGGGATACCACATGCAGGAAGCGGGTGCAACGGCTCATATCGAACTGGCTTATACGCTGGCAGATGGTTTAGAATATATCAGAACCGGATTATCTACAGGTATGAACATTGATGAATTTGCTCCAAGGCTGTCATTTTTCTGGGCTATTGGCATGAATCATTTTATGGAAATTGCCAAAATGAGAGCCGGAAGAATGATTTGGGCAAAACTGGTTAAACAATTTAATCCCAAAAGTGATAAATCATTAATTTTAAGAACGCATTGCCAGACAAGCGGATGGAGTTTAACGGAACAGGATCCTTTTAACAATGTAACCCGAACGTGTATTGAAGCTTCTGCAGCAGCTTTTGGAGGAACCCAATCATTACATACAAATGCTTTGGATGAAGCAATTGCTTTACCAACAGACTTTTCTGCCAGAATTGCACGAAACACTCAGATTTTTTTACAGGAAGAGACTAAAATTACCAAAACTGTTGATCCCTGGGCAGGAAGTTACTATGTGGAAAGCCTGACAAATGAAATGGTAGAAAAAACATGGAAACTTATCGAAGAGGTAGAAGAATTAGGAGGCATGACAAAAGCCATTGAAACCGGAATTCCTAAGCTTAGAATTGAAGAGGCAGCTGCAAGAAAACAAGCAAGAATAGACAGTGGGCAGGATATTATTGTAGGTGTAAATAAATTCAGATTAGAAAAAGAAGATCCTTTACATATTTCAGACATTGACAATCAAACTGTACGAAAACAGCAAATTCAAAGGCTTGAAAAAATAAAAGAAACCCGAAATACCGAAAAAGTTAATCAATCACTTGAAAAATTAATTCATTGTGCTAAAACCGGGCAAGGAAATTTACTCGAAATTGCTATTGAAGCTGCTAGAAACAGAGCAACTTTAGGCGAAATCAGTGATGCACTCGAAAGTGTTTTTGGCAGGTTCAAAGCACAAATAAAATCTGTTAGTGGTGTGTATAGCGCAGTAATGAAAAATGATGAAAATTTTGAAAAAGCAAAGCAGCTTGCTGATATTTTTGCAAAACAAGAAGGCAGACGTCCAAGAATCATGATTGCCAAAATGGGACAGGATGGACATGACCGGGGCGCAAAAGTAGTGGCAACAGGTTATGCTGATGTAGGTTTTGATGTTGATATTGGTCCTTTATTTCAAACACCGGCAGAAGCCGCAAAACAGGCTGTTGAAAATGACGTCCATATTTTAGGAATTTCGTCATTGGCTGCAGGTCATAAAACATTAGTTCCGCAAGTTATCGAAGAGTTAAAAAAACATGGCCGTGAAGACATTATGGTTATTGTTGGCGGGGTAATACCTTCCCAGGACTATCAATGTTTATTCGATGCAGGAGCAATTGCTATTTTTGGACCTGGTACAAAAATTAGTGAGGCAGCTATAAAAATCTTAGAGATATTAATAGATTAAAAACTAGATTGCATAAAAAATCCCGAATTTATCGGGATTTTTATTTTTAATTCTTAGTCGTTAATTGTTGCGTTACTATCTGCCTCAATATAAGAGAGATCATAACCTCCAAATGCTTTCATGTAACTTCTTAAAGAGGTTCCATAAGCATCTCTAAAATGCCTGTTCCCTTTGTTTTTGAAAAAATTCTTTACAGAACCGGCACCTCCTAAATGGGCTGCTGCTAAAATTCCTGACTCGGTAATTTCAATTCCGTTAATGATTTTTCCTTCATACTTTTCAATCTCCCTGCGTAAAATCCATTTGTTTTTAGATAACAAAGCAATAAACGCTTTTTCCTGTAAGGCTGGATTTTTTAAAAAATCTTTGTCACTGTTAACACCTACAGCTCTTAGAGTTTTAGAACCAAATTGGTATTTTCCCATATAGCCAATTGAATTTACTTTTCGGTATTTTCCCTGTGATTCTTTAAAAGCAATTGCTTCTTTAAAGCCAATTAGCCGATTTCCGGTGAATGGTGCATTTAATTTTGTTTGTGATGGATAATCATCTTTGTCAAGAGATGGAAATAAGTATTCCGATCCATCTGTTTTTTCTGTATAAAACCAAGGTTTGGTTTCCAGATTAAAGGGTTTGAAACCCAAAGTTAAAAATGTAATAATAACGATTAAACTAGTGTAATAATACCATTTCTTTATCATAAATTGTTTTTCTTCAAAACGCTGTCACCTTTTTGAAATTTCTACGGCGCAAAGGTAATAAAACAAAAACAATACTATAAATCAGCACTTTATGGTTTTTAAAAATAAACCAGATGTCCTTTAAGCCCTTTATTGGCGGTATATTCGAGCGTTGGAGCCGGAATTTTAATTGTGTTAAAAACAGAAAAAACAGTTTTCAAAAAGTGCGATTTTGTGTTAATTTTAGCTAAATCGAGGTCAAAAGAAAGATAAATCTGACGAAATTTTTGTGGGTTTTGGGCTGAAACGAAATTTTCATTTTTATTATTCCCGGATAACATTCCATCGGCTCCATATCCAAAAGCGACATTCAACCACTTTGGAATTTTTGATTCTTTAGCAAAAGAATGCAGGTTTACTGAAAGCCAATAAGTCTGCCCATTATAATCTTTTAAAATCTGTTCATTAAGGGATTTACCAAGCTTATCCGGACTTTGATTCGCATATTGGGTGGTATGAAAAGAAAATTTAGGTGTAATTCGCTGTTCTTTCCAAAGTAATTCCTGAGAAACATACAATGCCGTTCCGGCTGCATTCGCGATTATATCACCTGAAGATGCACCCCACTCGGCAGAATATCCGTCTAAAACTTCAACAGCAGTAAGAAAAGCGAAACCAATACCTGCGCCGTAAATTAATTGATTTTTAGAACTGGCACCACTCCAATTCAAGGCTTCAGCACCAAATCTTCCTAAATGATAAGCTGAATAAAAGTGTCCAACTTTATCCATTTGGAGCCATTCATCATTATCATTTATAAAATGAAAATCGGATTTGGCATAATCGGCATACCAAATCTGATTCAAACCAACTAATGTTGCAGAAGCCAAGGCAGCTTCAGTTATGATAACTGTATTTTGCCTTTTTACATTTAAAGTATCAGAAGGCTTAAAAAAATTATCGATTTTATCCTGAGCTTCAGCAGACTGAACACACAAAACGAATAAAATCGATAAAAATAAATAAACTCTAAAATTCAAAACTATCTTGTTACGCCCTGACTGGCAATCCAGTCTGAATATTTTTTTGCATTAATGGTGTGCTGCTCATAAGTTGAAGCAAATTCATGATAACCAAAACGTTCTGTACTGGCGCAAAAATAAATATAATCGTGTTTTTCAGGATTTAAAACAGCTTCAACAGCAGTAATGTCAGGCATCGCAATTGGTCCCGGAGGCAATCCGATATTTACATAAGTATTATAAGGAGATCTCATAATCAAGTCATTATAAAAAACTCTTTTGATAACCTGATCGAAATTATTGTCACGCAATTTTAAAGCATAAATCACTGTTGGATCAGCTTGTAAAGGCATTTCTAAACGTAAACGATTTAAATAAACTCCCGCAATACGAGGTCTTTCATCTTTTTTTACTGATTCTTTGTGTACAATAGAAGCCAAAATAGTAGCCTGAACTGGTGTTAATCCTTGTTTTTTAGCTTTTTCAATTCTTTCTGCAGTCCAGAAATTGTGATATTCCTTAATCATTTTATCACGGAATTTCACTGCAGAGGTATTCCAGTACACTTCATAAGTATTTGGAATAAACATAGCAAAAACATTATCTTCATTAAAGCCATTTTCTTTTAAGAAAGTAGAATCTTTAATTGCTTTCAGTAATGATAAACTATCTGCTTCTATTTGAGAACCTATTCTTCCTGCAAAATTCTCTAAACGTTCCTGATTATTAAAAGCCAGTTTAACCGGAACATTGGAACGCATTGCACGGACCAAATCAATATTGTTCATGTCTTTTTTAAGTAAAAAACGACCTGACTTTACATTTTCAGGATAGCTGCGCTTATTGGCAACCATTTCAAAATTATCGAAATTCTTAATATAAGGTTCTAATATTTTTTTTACATCTGCATAAGTAGCATCCGTAGGAACATATACGTAAAGTTCTTTTTCTTCAAATTTGGTATTGGCACTAAAAATTCTGCTAATTAAAATGAATCCGTAAATCATCAAAATTGAAATAACGGCTACGGCAACTATCGTGATAATCTTTTTTAATTTCAAAGTCTAAAAAATTTAAATTTGTTTGTTAATTAACTGAAAAATTGCCTCGTCCTGATAGTGTCCATTTAGCAAGATCCAATCTTTTTTAATTCCTGTTTGCTCAAAGCCAAATTTAGTAAAAAGAGCTATACTTGCTACATTTCCTACACTAATATTTGCATACAATTGATGTAAATTTAAATTGTAAAAAGAATATTTTATTAATAGCTCTAAAGCCTCAGAACCAATGTTTTGATTTCTATTTTCCTTATTTTGAATTACAATACCAACTCCTGCCCTGTTATTTTTAGGGTCAAATTCAAATAAATCAATCAAACCAATCGCCGGAAAATCTTCATCCTGGCAAATCGCCAGACGCAATTGTTTGGCTTCATAAATATCCTGGTGTGCATTTTCGAGATATTGACGCACAAGAAAACGGCTATATGGAGTTTGCGTATTACTAACCTCCCAAATGCTCTGATCATTTTCCATGGCATACACGAATTCTAAATCATTAGGTTCTAAAGCACGCAGGTAAATATTTTTTCCTTTGAGAGTTATCATTGCAATTTTATATTTTTTGAAAATTAAATTTCAATTGTTCCTTTAAAAACAAACTTTGCTGGACCCATTAAAAAAACATTCGTAAAATGTTCTCCTAATTTATCAAAAGAAACGGCTAATTTTCCTCCTTCAACATTTATATCAATTGAAGTTTTATCAGTTTGTCCGGTTGCATTCATAGCAATTGCAACAGCTGTTGCACCTGTTCCGCAGGCCAAAGTTTCATCCTCCACACCTCTTTCATAAGTACGAAGTGAAAACTCAGAATCATTTATTTTTTCGACAAAATTGATGTTGCTTCCTTTTTGCCCGTACAACTCTCCATAACGAATTGCAGCACCATTTTCTTTTACATTATAATGCTCTAAATCATCTACGATTTGCACATGGTGAGGAGAACCTGTATTTAAAAAAGTATACGAATCTTTCTTTTGAACTTCATCAACATCAATCATCTGTAAGGAAACAATTGATTCTTTATTAACAGTTGCATGGTGTAATCCATCTGTGGCGATAAAAGTAGTTTTATCCTGAATAACACCTAATTGATTGGCAAATGCTACAAGACAACGACCTCCGTTTCCACACATTGAACTTTCGTTTCCATCTGAATTATAATACACCATTTTGAAATCGGTTTCAACGTCATTTTCGAGTAAAATAAGTCCGTCAGCTCCAATTCCGAAACGTCTGTCACATAAGCGTTCAACAAGTTTTACATCATTTTTGGGAAAGAAATCTGAACGGTTATCAATCATTACAAAATCATTTCCTGTACCCTGATATTTATAAAATTCTATTTGCATTTTTTAGTTGTTAGAAGTACAAAAGTACGAACTATTAATTAATGAAATGTTAATCAATGTTAAAGAGCGTTAAACCGTTTTCCAAAATATTTTTTTGCTTTAATTTTACAGTAGTAACTTAAACATAAATCCTAATTATGAAAAGATTTTCAAGCTTATTTTTAGTGTCATTATTAAGTGGTGCCACTACTCTTGGTGCTTACAAATTATTATTTGACGGCAGCAATTCTTTATTGGGAAGAGAAAATCCTATTGTTACTCTTGCCCCGAATTCTTTTGGCAGAAATGTTGGTCTTGCTGCTGAGACAGTAGATTTTACTGAAGCTGCTGATAAAACAATTCACACGGTTGTTCACGTTAAAAATGTTTCCCGAAGAACTGTTAGTAATCCTATGCTGGAATTTTTCTACGGTTATGGAGGACAGCAACAACAAGAACAGGTTGGAACCGGTTCAGGAGTTATTATTTCTGAGGATGGTTACATCGTAACAAATAATCACGTTATTAAGGATGCAACCGAAATTGAAATTACATTAAACAATAAAAAGTCATATAAAGCAAAATTAATTGGAACAGATTCTAAAATGGATATTGCTTTATTGAAAATTGATGCCGGGGAAAAATTACCATATACTGCTTTTGCTAATTCTGATAGCGTAAAAGTTGGTGAGTGGGTTTTGGCCGTTGGTAATCCTTATAACTTGACTTCTACTGTTACAGCCGGAATTGTTTCGGCGAAAGCCAGAAATTTAGACAATAGCGGAATCCAGTCCTTTATTCAGACCGATGCCGCCGTAAACCCTGGTAACAGTGGTGGAGCATTGGTAAATACACGTGGAGAATTAATCGGAATTAATACTATGATTACTTCAATGACAGGATCTTATGTTGGATATTCTTTTGCAGTTCCATCAAACAATGCACGCAAAATTGTAGAAGATATAATGGAATTCGGAAATGTACAAAGAGGAATTTTAGGAGTTGAAGGTGGCGAATTAAACAGTAATGCTTCAAAAGAATTAGGTATTTCTGAAACACAGGGCTTCTACATCAATAAAGTTACCCCTAAATCAGGAGCTCAAAAGGCTGGCCTTACAAAAGGTGATATTATTGTTAAATTAGACAATCAGAATATTTCGACATTTGCAGATCTTTCTGGATATATCAATACCAAAAGACCTAACGATGTTGTACAGGTAACTTATATAAGAGAAGGAAAATCCAAAACAGCCTCAGTAACACTAAGTAAAAATGAATTTTTCAGCACAGAATTTAAAGGTATAGAACTGGAAAACATTGACGCTGTCGACAAAAAGAAATTCAAAATTGATTACGGCGTAAAAATCAAAAATATTACAAATGAAAATTTGATGCAGTATCAAAATGAGCTACAAGGCAATATTATTCTAAGTATAGATAATATAAAGGCAACAAACGTTGAAACTGTTTCGAAACTTTTAAATAAAAAAGACGAAGGTCAAAGTGTACGAATAGAAATGATAAACAAAAATGGTGAGATCTTCAGAATCATCATATAAAAAACAATTTTTAAATTTATAAATCACAAGCCATCTTAAATTTCAAGGTGGCTTTTTTTTGCACCTAAATAGGCAAAACCGTTGTGCTTTTTACTTCTGAAATTACAAATACAGTATTAATCAAGGAAACCTCCGGTAAAACAGATAATTTCTTTTGATGAAAATGATGGTAGCTTTCCATATCCGGAATGATAATCTTAAGCATATAATCAAAATTTCCTGAGACATAATTGCATTCTACAACTTCAGGCATATTTAAAATTGACTGGTTAAAACCTTCAGAGGTATCATATGTCTGTTTTGTTAAGGTTACCTGACAATAAACAGTTAAATTATTCCCTAGTTTTTTCTTATTTAAAATCGAAACATATTTCTCTATAACACCTTCTTTTTCAAGACGTTTAACTCTATCATGAACAGGTGTTAATGACAAATTTATTTTATTTGCAATGTCTTTAAGTGTATAATGTGCATTTTCCTGTAAAAGACGTAAGATTTTTTTATCAATTTCATCCAGAGCCATAATAAATAGGTTTAGTGTATTTTAATTAAAATCAGTCATTTTTTCTTTTTGAGGAAACAAAAAGGAATTTAAACAGAATATTTTACTGTAAAAATATGAAATAAAATAATATTTTCTTATTTAAAACCTAATCACCAATAATATATTCTCTATTGATAAATTTGTAACATAAACTCAATAGAAAATATAAAATATAACAAAAATGATAATAGGTGTTCCAAAAGAAATTAAAAATAATGAGAACCGTGTAGCTTTAACTCCTGCCGGTGTTTCTGAAATGAAAAAACATGGGCACACAGTTTATGTTCAGTCCACTGCAGGTTTAGGAAGTGGTTTCAGCGATGAAGAATATGCAAATGCGGGCGCAGTTGTTTTACCAACAATCGAAGACGTTTATGCTATTGCGGAAATGATTATAAAAGTTAAAGAACCAATTGCTTCTGAATATCCCTTAATTAAAAAAGATCAATTGCTTTTCACTTACTTTCACTTTGCTTCATCAGAAGAGTTAACTCACGCCATGCTCGAAAAAGGAGCTGTATGTTTAGCTTATGAAACCGTTGAAAAAGCAGACAGAAGTTTGCCTTTATTAGTACCAATGTCAGAAGTTGCGGGTCGTATGGCGATTCAGCAAGGTGCTAAATACCTTGAAAAACCGTTAAAAGGAAGAGGAATTCTTTTAGGAGGTGTTCCGGGTGTGCCACCTGCAAAAGTATTAGTTTTAGGAGGTGGAATCGTTGGAACACAGGCTGCAAAAATGGCTGCAGGCTTAGGAGCCCAGGTAACTATTATGGATTTAAGCTTACCACGTTTGCGCCAACTTGATGACATCATGCCTGCAAATGTAAATACAGAAATGTCAAATCATTACAATATTACAAAAGCAATTAAAGATGCCGATTTAATTGTGGGAGCAGTTTTAATTCCGGGAGCAAAAGCACCACACTTAATTACAAGAGACATGCTTAAATTAATGCGTCCTGGAACTGTTGTAGTTGACGTTGCTGTAGATCAAGGAGGATGTATTGAGACTTGTACTCCAACAACACATGAAAATCCAACTTTCATTATTGATGATATTGTTCACTATTGTGTCGCCAATATGCCTGGTGCAGTTCCTTATACATCTACTTTAGCTTTAACTAATGCTACTTTACCTTATGCAGTACAATTAGCGAACAAAGGATGGGAAAAAGCTTGTAATGAAAACGAAGAATTAAAAAAAGGATTGAATATTGCCAACGGAAAAATTCTTTACAAAGGAGTTGCCGAAGCATGGAATCTTCCTTACAATGAAGAATTAGCAACAACAAACGCATAGTTGTTAACATTAAATAAGTGCTTACTAAATCACTAAATGTAAAAAAGACCTTTCTATTAAAAAGGTCTTTTTTATTTCTAAAAACCTGTCTAAGTAAAACAGGTTTTTAAAATTTATATTGATTATTTATCATTTAAGACTTCTTGCAAAACTTTAGCCTCGGTACCGTTAGGAAAAGAAACTTTTATTTTTTGAGCAATGGTTGGAGCAATCTCAGTAATCGCCTTTTTATCATAAGATTCTCCTTTTTTAATATGCCACCCATAAAAAATTGCTGGTACATGAGTATCATAGGTATAAGCTGTTCCATGCGAAGTTCCAGTTGGTAAATATTCAATAATGCCCGGTTTACCAATTACAACCATATCACCATTCTGAGTTACATCATATCCTTTTGCAACAAAATTCAAATAGTAATCATTTCCTGAATTACTTAAAATTTCTTCTTCAGTATATACTTTTTTAACCTGCGGAAGCGAAATTAAAAACGCTTTAAACTCATGTTTTACTTTTACCAAGTCAAAGCCTTTTTCTTTAATGATTTGTTTATTAAAAAATATATTAAAATTAGAATAATTCAAAAGTAAATCTACACCAAATGTTTTCACTGAGAAATCCTGTAAATTCTTTTTAAAATCCTTTGAAGGATAATTATCTACATCATATTTACGGTCTTTCAAGTAAATAACATTTTCAGCGCCAGCATGATCAGCAGTTAAAAAAAGTAAATAATTATTTTTTCCTACTGTTTTATCCAGATAAGTTAAAAAATCGGCTATTGTCTGGTCCAATCTCAAATAAGTATCCTGGAGCTCCATGGAACGTGGTCCTAATAAGTGACCAACATAATCTGTAGAGGAGAAACTCACCGTAAGAAAGTCCGAAATATTATCTTTACCTAACTCTTCTTTTTCAATAGCCTTTTTGGCAAAATCTGCTAGCAAATCATTTCCAAAAGGAGTAGATCTCAATATTCCGGCATCATTTTTTTCATACATTGTTTTTAAATCATATGGAAAAACAGGTGCTGAACTGCCATATAATTTTCCTTCATAAGGATTATCGTCAGGAAGACTTTCATTATACGTTGAAGCTGGCTTATACAAATCCCAACCTTTATTAATGTATTTCAGGTAGTTTTTTTCATTGTTAAATTCTGATACCCAATCCGGTAGTTTATTTCCATAAAAAGTACTTGAAATAAAAGATCCTGTTTTACTATACCAAAAAGCCCAATTAGCAAAATGCCCTGCTGGCAAAATTGCGCCACGGTCTTTAAGGCTAATTCCAATCACTTTTCCTTCAAAATTTGTCGCCATTCTAACTTCATCTGTAATGGTAGTACTTTGTAGGTTTTTTGGAGACATTTCCCCTTCATCCACAGTTCCGTCACCAACTGTTTTTACAGAAGTGTCATCCGTACAATACATTTGCTTTCCTGAGCTTCTGTTAAACCACTCATTTCCTACAATTCCATGCGTTGCTGGCGTAGTTCCTGTATAAATTGATGCATGTCCCGGAGCTGTATAAGTCGGTACATAATTATAATGCATATTTTGAAAAACATATCCATTATTCATTAATCTTTTAAATCCGTTTGGAGAAAAATCCTCTGAAAATCGATATAAATATTCCATTTTCATTTGATCAATTACAATTCCTACAACTAGCTTGGGACGCTCTTGAGCTGCCAGGTTTGAAATAACAAACAGCATTAACAATACGAAACTTTTTTTCATGACATATAAAATTAAAAAACAAAAATACAGATTCGAGAGTAAAAAGGGTGACCAAACTCATATTTAAAATCAAAGTTGACCTTAATTTAACAGAAGTGTAAAAAGAATTATGGCGTTTCCCTATGGGCCGGACTGTACGCTGTATCTTTTGCTTTTTAAAGAAAAAAGCAAAAGGATGCCGTTCCATCCCTAACGCGGTATGGGATAAGCGAGAAGCTTTTAGTTTTTAAGACTGCAATTTCATAAAAAAACTCCAATGAGCCAGTTAGCCGATTGAAGTCTAGTTTGTACTCAGAGCGGGACTTGAACCCGCACGGACATTTCTGTCCACTGGATTTTAAGTCCAGCGTGTCTACCAATTTCACCATCCGAGCATTTTGTGGTACCTCCAGGGATCGAACCAGGGACACATGGATTTTCAGTCCATTGCTCTACCATCTGAGCTAAGGTACCTCATTTTAAACAAAAAACCCTATTCATTTTCAGAATAGGGTTCTTAAAGAAAGGCGACGACATACTCTCCCACAAAACTGCAGTACCATCTGCGCAGGCGGGCTTAACTTCTCTGTTCGGGATGGGAAGAGGTGAGCCCCGCCGCAATAACCACCTTAAGGTTTTTGGTTTGTAGTTTATTGTTTTTAGTTTTCACTTATAACACCTGACTTATAACCGCTCGCGTCGAGCAAATATCTTAACATACTGAGATAAAAAATATAAATAGTTTAGAAAGTTTCTCCCTCCCGTCTTTTGGACGGGAGGAAAAGGGTGTACATAAGCTTACGGATTATTAGTACTACTCGACTATGACATTACTGCCTTTACATCTATAGCCTATCAACGTGGTCATCTTCCACGATCCTTAAAAGAAATCTCATCTTGTGGTGGGTTTCGCGCTTATATGCTTTCAGCGCTTATCCCTTCCCAACGTAGCTACTCTGCGGTGCCCCTGGCGGGACAACAGATACACTAGAGGTTAGTCCAATTCGGTCCTCTCGTACTAGAATCAGATCCACTCAAATTTCTAACGCCCACAGTAGATAGAGACCGAACTGTCTCACGACGTTCTGAACCCAGCTCGCGTGCCACTTTAATGGGCGAACAGCCCAACCCTTGGGACCTTCTCCAGCCCCAGGATGTGACGAGCCGACATCGAGGTGCCAAACCCCCCCGTCGATATGAGCTCTTGGGGGAGATCAGCCTGTTATCCCCGGCGTACCTTTTATCCTTTGAGCGATGGCCCTTCCATGCGGAACCACCGGATCACTATGCTCTACTTTCGTACCTGATCGACCTGTATGTCTCTCAGTCAAGCTCCCTTATGCCATTGCACTCTACGCACGGTTACCAAGCGTACTGAGGGAACCTTTAGAAGCCTCCGTTACTCTTTTGGAGGCGACCACCCCAGTCAAACTACCCACCAAGCACTGTCCCCCGCAACACGGGGTTAGGCCTCAGATAAACAAAGGGTTGTATTTCAACAATGACTCCACAACGCCTGGCGACGCCGCTTCATAGTCTCCAACCTATCCTACACATCATTTATCCAAGGTCAATACTAAGCTATAGTAAAGGTGCACAGGGTCTTTTCGTCCCACTGCGGGTAAACGGCATCTTCACCGTTACTACAATTTCACCGAGCTCATGGCTGAGACAGTGTCCAGATCGTTACACCATTCGTGCAGGTCGGAACTTACCCGACAAGGAATTTCGCTACCTTAGGACCGTTATAGTTACGGCCGCCGTTTACTGGGGCTTCAATTCAATGCTTCTCCGAAGATAACATCTCCTCTTAACCTTCCAGCACCGGGCAGGTGTCAGGCCCTATACTTCATCTTACGATTTTGCAGAGCCCTGTGTTTTTGATAAACAGTCGCCTGGACCTCTTCACTGCGGCCCCGATTGCTCGGGGCGACCCTTCTCCCGAAGTTACGGGTCTATTTTGCCTAATTCCTTAGCCATGAATCTCTCGAGCACCTTAGGATTCTCTCCTCAACTACCTGTGTCGGTTTACGGTACTGGTACTAATTACCTGAAGTTTAGAGGTTTTTCTTGGAAGCCCTTAGGCGCACTATCTCTTTGTCCGAAGACTCCGAGTACTATCGTATTTCACCAAAATCTACGGATTTGCCTATAGATCTTATAGCTAGGTACTTTAACGAACTATTCCGTCAGTTCGCGGCGCTTTCATCACTCCGTCACCCCATCACAGTAATTAGTAGTACGGGAATATTAACCCGTTGGCCATCGACTGTCCCTTTCGGGTTCGCCTTAGGACCAGACTAACCCACAGCTGATTAGCATAGCTGTGGAAACCTTAGTTTTTCGGTGTGCGGGTTTCTCGCCCGCATTATCGTTACTTATGCCTACATTTTCTTTTCCAGCCAGTCCAGCATACCTTACGATACACCTTCAACCCTGCTGGAATGCTCCCCTACCACTTACAATTGCTTGTAAATCCATAGCTTCGGTAATATGCTTATGCCCGATTATTATCCATGCTCGTCCGCTCGACTAGTGAGCTGTTACGCACTCTTTAAATGAATGGCTGCTTCCAAGCCAACATCCTAGCTGTCTGGGCAGACAAACCTCGTTCTTTCAACTTAGCATATATTTGGGGACCTTAGCTGATGGTCTGGGTTCTTTCCCTCTCGGACTTGGACCTTAGCACCCAAGCCCTCACTGTTATCAATCATTATATAGCATTCGGAGTTTGTCAGGAATTGGTAGGCGGTGAAGCCCCCGCATCCAATCAGTAGCTCTACCTCTATATAACTAAAATAACGCTGCACCTAAATGCATTTCGGGGAGTACGAGCTATTTCCGAGTTTGATTGGCCTTTCACCCCTACCCACAGGTCATCCGAAGACTTTTCAACGTCAACCGGTTCGGTCCTCCACTGTGTGTTACCACAGCTTCAACCTGCCCATGGGTAGATCACACGGTTTCGCGTCTAACACTACTGACTAAAGCGCCCTATTCAGACTCGCTTTCGCTACGGATCCGTGGCTTAACCACTTAACCTTGCCAGCAACGTTAACTCGTAGGCTCATTATGCAAAAGGCACGCCGTCACCCCACGAAAGGGCTCCGACCGCTTGTAAGCGTATGGTTTCAGGATCTATTTCACTCCGTTATTCACGGTTCTTTTCACCTTTCCCTCACGGTACTGGTTCACTATCGGTCTCTCAGGAGTATTTAGCCTTAGCGGATGGTCCCGCCAAATTCAGACAGGGTTTCACGTGCCCCGCCCTACTCAGGATACCACTATCTATTATACTTGTTACCCATACGGGGCTATCACCCTCTATGGCCCGACTTTCCAGTCAGTTCCGGTTCCGTGTACATAAAATATCGTGGTCCTACAACCCCAATCATGCCGTAACAAAATTGGTTTGGGCTAATCCGCGTTCGCTCGCCACTACTTACGGAATCACTTTTGTTTTCTTCTCCTCCGCCTACTTAGATGTTTCAGTTCAGCGGGTTTGCCCACCTATCGGTGTACTATGTCTTCAACATAGTGGGTTGCCCCATTCGGGTATCTGCGGATCAAATGGTGTGTGCCCATACCCGCAGCTTTTCGCAGCTTATCACGCCCTTCATCGCCTCTGAGAGCCTAGGCATCCCCCATACGCCCTTATTTTGCTTATTGTACCAATCATTCAATTAAGAATGACCGTTTTTTTTTGTTTTTTGCTCTTTGTATTACTACAAAAACAAAAAACGCTTTCTACTTTTTAAATTTTTCTTATCTCAATATGTCAATGAACTTTAACTTACCATTTTCATGATAGTTTCGTGGAGAATAACGGAGTCGAACCGTTGACCTCCTGCGTGCAAGGCAGGCGCTCTAGCCAGCTGAGCTAATCCCCCATTTTCTTAGTGATGAGTTATTAGTTATGAGTTATGAATTATTGCTCATAAGGCCTCAACCTCTAAAATTTCCTTTTTTAAGTTAAAAGAGTAGTCCCGGGCAGACTCGAACTGCCGACCCCTACATTATCAGTGTAGTACTCTAACCAGCTGAGCTACGAGACTCTGTTTTTACTTAATTTTCATTATTTTTTTAAATTAACAGCAAGAGTAATCGAACCTTACGATTCAGAAACTTCAAAATATCCATCTTTTATCCCCAACGTGTGTTGCCACTAACATATGGGGCTCTAGAAAGGAGGTGTTCCAGCCGCACCTTCCGGTACGGCTACCTTGTTACGACTTAGCCCTAGTTACCAGTTTTACCCTAGGCAGCTCCTTGCGGTCACCGACTTCAGGCACCCCCAGCTTCCATGGCTTGACGGGCGGTGTGTACAAGGCCCGGGAACGTATTCACCGGATCATGGCTGATATCCGATTACTAGCGATTCCAGCTTCACGGAGTCGAGTTGCAGACTCCGATCCGAACTGTGACCGGCTTTGTAGATTCGCTCCTGGTCGCCCAGTGGCTGCTCTCTGTACCGGCCATTGTAGCACGTGTGTAGCCCAAGGCGTAAGGGCCGTGATGATTTGACGTCATCCCCACCTTCCTCACAGTTTGCACTGGCAGTCTTGTTAGAGTTCCCGACATGACTCGCTGGCAACTAACAACAGGGGTTGCGCTCGTTATAGGACTTAACCTGACACCTCACGGCACGAGCTGACGACAACCATGCAGCACCTTGTAATTTGTCTTGCGAAAGATCTGTTTCCAAACCGGTCAAACTACATTTAAGCCTTGGTAAGGTTCCTCGCGTATCATCGAATTAAACCACATGCTCCACCGCTTGTGCGGGCCCCCGTCAATTCCTTTGAGTTTCAAACTTGCGTTCGTACTCCCCAGGTGGGATACTTATCACTTTCGCTTAGCCACTGAAGTTGCCCCCAACAGCTAGTATCCATCGTTTACGGCGTGGACTACCAGGGTATCTAATCCTGTTCGCTACCCACGCTTTCGTCCATCAGCGTCAATCCATTAGTAGTAACCTGCCTTCGCAATTGGTATTCCATGTAATCTCTAAGCATTTCACCGCTACACTACATATTCTAGTTACTTCCTAATAATTCAAGTCCAGCAGTATCAATGGCCGTTCCACCGTTGAGCGATGGGCTTTCACCACTGACTTACTAGACCGCCTACGGACCCTTTAAACCCAATGATTCCGGATAACGCTTGGATCCTCCGTATTACCGCGGCTGCTGGCACGGAGTTAGCCGATCCTTATTCTTACGATACCGTCAAGCTGATTCACGAATCAGTGTTTCTTCTCGTATAAAAGCAGTTTACAATCCATAGGACCGTCATCCTGCACGCGGCATGGCTGGATCAGGCTTGCGCCCATTGTCCAATATTCCTCACTGCTGCCTCCCGTAGGAGTCTGGTCCGTGTCTCAGTACCAGTGTGGGGGATCTCCCTCTCAGGACCCCTACCCATCGTTGCCATGGTAAGCCGTTACCTTACCATCTAGCTAATGGGACGCATGCTCATCTTTTACCGTTGTGACTTTAATAGTAGGTTGATGCCAACTCACTATACCATGGGGTATTAATCCAAATTTCTCTGGGCTATCCCCCTGTAAAAGGTAGATTGCATACGCGTTACGCACCCGTGCGCCGGTCTCTAGCACCGAAGTGCTATACCCCTCGACTTGCATGTGTTAAGCCTGCCGCTAGCGTTCATCCTGAGCCAGGATCAAACTCTTCATCGTATATTTTAATATTATATCACGACGAATACCTATCGGTTCTTTTTCGAATCTCACGATTCCATTACTCTTATTCTTTTTGTCTTAACATTTCTGTTAAGACGGCTGTCAATTCAATATGTCTACGAACGTATCTTCTTTTTATTTTCACTTGTGTTTCAAAGCGGGTGCAAAAGTAGAAATTCTTTTTGTTTCCTGCAAGAAAAATTTAAAGTTTTTTTTGAAATTTTTTCAATCTCAATCTCTTCGTTTTTCCTACCAGTCTCTCAATGAACTTCCGTGTTTTGCGGGGTGCAAATGTAAAAAGCATTTTCAAATCTCACAAGCTTTTTTGAATCTTTTTTTTGTTTTATTTCTAAAACCTCGATTCCTTATTCTTGTCAGTATTTCGATGAACGCCTTCGCTGTTGCGGGTGCAAAAGTAGCACATCTATTTACATTTCCAACGCTTTTTTTTATATTTTTTCCATCTTTTTCAATCCTTTCTCTTAACTCACTGGGAACAGCTTCCTTACATTTTGAACTTTTTTATTGATCTGTAAGACTTTTCATTGTTTAAATATCGTTTTGACAATTTACATACGTTCTCAATTGTCGTTCTTATACATTTATTAACTTTTCAATCGCTTTTCTGAACTCTAATTATCTTTTGAAAACTGTTCCATAGCCCCGATAGAAGCGAAAATCCTTTTGTGAAGGCGTCCGGCTCGAAAAGATTGAAGCGGAGAGCGGGAAATAGCTACATATTATTATTCTACAGATTCAAAGGCTTCGACTCCTCTCATCCCGACAAACCCTACTTATATATTATAGTAAGCATACAAAACTAAAACCCAGCAGGCTTTAGTTAAGAAGACATTATACAATTATACATACTACAGCAAAAACTATACTTACAATAATAGAGTAAACTTGTACATATATATTGTATGTATTTTTGTAATCATGTATATTTGCATTCACAAAATTATAAACAATGATCAAGATTACTTTACCCGATGGGTCAATTAGAGAGTTCGCTTCGGGCGTAACTCCAATGGAGGTCGCTAAAAACATTAGCGAAGGTTTTGCTAGAAATGTGATTTCTGCATCTTTTAATGGTACAACTATTGAAACCGAGACTCCATTAACGACCGACGGTAATCTTATATTATATACCTGGAATGATGCCGAAGGTAAAAAAGCTTTCTGGCACTCGACTTCGCACGTAATGGCTCAAGCGCTTGATGAGCTTTATCCTGGAATCAAATTAACTCTTGGACCTGCAATCGCTAATGGATTTTATTATGATGTTGATTTTGAAGATCAGAAAATTACTGAAGCTGATTTTAAAAAGATCGAAGATCGCGTTTTAGAGATTTCGAGAGGCAAACATGAATTCAAAATGCGTCCTGTTAGTAAAGCAGATGCACTTGAAATGTACAAAGACAATGTTTACAAGACTGAATTGATTTCTAATCTTGAAGACGGCACTATTACTTTTTGCGATCACGCTACTTTTACTGATTTATGCCGTGGTGGACATATTCCGAATACTGGAATTATCAAAGCTGTGAAAATCATGAGCGTTGCGGGTGCTTACTGGAGAGGTGACGAGAAAAACAAACAGCTGACTCGTGTTTATGGAACTTCTTTCCCTAAACAAAAAGATTTAACTGAATATCTTGAACTTCTTGAAGAAGCAAAACGTCGTGATCACCGTAAATTAGGAAAAGAACTTGAATTGTTTGCGTTCTCTCAAAAAGTTGGTCAAGGTTTACCATTGTGGCTACCTAAAGGAGCCGCTTTGAGAGATCGTTTAGAACAATTCTTGAAAAGAGCTCAAAAGAAAGCCGGATATGAGCAGGTTGTAACTCCTCATATTGGTCAGAAAGAACTTTATGTTACTTCTGGTCACTATGCAAAATATGGAGCAGACAGCTTCCAGCCTATTCATACTCCTGCAGAAGGTGAAGAGTTTTTATTAAAACCAATGAACTGTCCTCACCACTGTGAAATTTACAATGTAAGACCTTGGTCTTATAAAGATTTACCAAAGCGTTATGCTGAATTTGGTACAGTATATAGATATGAGCAATCCGGGGAACTACATGGCTTAACTCGTGTTAGAGGCTTTACTCAGGATGATGCGCATATTTTCTGTACTCCGGAACAATTAGACGAAGAGTTCAAAAAAGTAATTGATCTTGTATTATATGTATTTGGTTCATTAGGTTTTGAAAACTTTACTGCTCAGATTTCATTAAGAGATCAGGAAGACAGAGAAAAGTATATTGGTACAGATGAAAATTGGGAGAAAGCAGAAAATGCAATCATTAATGCAGCCAGAGACAAAGGCCTTAATACAGTTGTAGAATACGGTGAAGCAGCTTTTTATGGTCCAAAACTTGATTTCATGGTTAAAGATGCATTAGGAAGACAATGGCAATTGGGTACAATTCAGGTTGATTATAACTTACCAGAACGTTTTGAATTAACTTACAAAGGTGCTGATAATGAATTGCATCGCCCTGTTATGATTCACAGAGCTCCTTTTGGATCTATGGAACGTTTTATAGCAATTTTACTAGAACATACAGCAGGAAATTTCCCACTTTGGCTTATGCCTGAGCAGGCTATTATCTTGTCTTTGAGCGAGAAATACGAAAATTATGCTAAAAAAGTTTTAGATTTGCTAGAAAATCACGAAATTCGCGCCCTAATTGATAACCGAAGCGAAACTATTGGTAAGAAAATTAGAGATGCAGAAATGCAGAAAATACCATTTATGCTGATTGTTGGTGAAGAAGAAGAGAAAAACGGAACGATTTCTATTCGCCGTCATGGACAGGAAGGAAAAGGGAACATTACAGTTACAATCGAGGAATTTGTCAGAATTGTAAACGAAGAAATAAATAAAACATTAAAAGTTTTTACAGTTTAACTTAAATTATAAAGTCATAGCAATAAGAAGCAACAGAGGTTTTCAACCTCGAGTAGAAAAAAAAGACGCACACAGAATAAATAACAACATTCGTGGGGTGCAAGAAGTGAGACTAGTGGGTGAAAACATCGAACCTGGTGTTTTTAAACTAGCAGAGGCTTTACGTTTAGCAGATCAATTTGAATTGGATTTAGTTGAGATTTCGCCAAACGCAGAACCGCCGGTTTGTAAAATCATGGATTACAAGAAATTTGTTTACGAGCAAAAGAAACGTGATAAGGTTTTAAAAGCTAAGTCGTCTCAGGTTGTCGTAAAAGAAATTAGATTTGGTCCTCAGACTGATGAGCATGATTACGAATTTAAAAGAAAGAATGCTGAAAAGTTCCTTAAAGAAGGTGCAAAATTAAAAGCTTTTGTATTCTTCAAAGGACGTTCCATCATCTATAAAGATCAAGGTCAAATTTTATTATTACGTTTGGCAACTGACTTAGAAGAGCATGGTAAAGTGGAAGCTATGCCTGTTTTAGAAGGAAAGAGAATGATTATGTTCATTGCTCCGAAGAAAAAGAAATAGTTTCGGTTTACAGTTTCAGTATTCAACTTTGAGCATGAAACATAAAACTTGAAACAAAAAGCATAAGTAAGTAAGAATAAATTAAAACACTAGGAAAAATGCCTAAAATGAAAACAAAATCTAGCGCCAAGAAACGTTTTAAAGTTACTGGTTCTGGAAAAATTAAAAGAAAGCATGCTTTTAAAAGTCACATCTTGACTAAAAAATCTAAAAAACGTAAATTAGCTTTGACTCACTCAGCGCTAGTTCACCAAACAGATATGAAAAGCATTAAACAACAATTAAGAATTATCTAATAATTCTTTAGGTTAAAAAATTATTTATATAACCTTGGAGTATGGCTTTTAAGTTCTCTTGATTTAATTCGGGACGCCTGCTACAAAAACACATTAAAATTATGCCAAGATCGGTAAATTCAGTTGCTAAAAGAGCAAGAAGAAAAAAGATAATGAAGCAAGCCAAAGGTTTCTTTGGAAGACGTAAAAACGTTTGGACAGTTGCTAAGAATGCAGTAGAGAAAGCAATGTGCTACGCTTACCGCGATAGAAAACAAAATAAAAGAAATTTCCGTGCTTTATGGATTCAACGTATCAACGCTGGTGCCAGATTAGAAGGAATGTCTTATTCTCAATTCATGGGTAAAGTTAAAGCTAACGGAATCGAATTGAACCGTAAAGTTCTTGCAGATTTAGCTATGAACCACCCAGAAGCTTTCAAAGCTATTCTTAATAAAGTAAAATAAACGTTTTATAAACTCAATTTAAGATTACTTACTTATCATAAAAAAGCCATTTGTTTTACAAATGGCTTTTTGCTTTAACAGCTTTTGTTTATAACAACCAAGCAAAACATATTTTTTTAATGAGAAGACTTTTTATATTTTTATTTTTGTTACAGTTATTTTATTCCAGATCACAAGAAAAAAAATCTGATAAAAATTCCATCAATACAATAATTGGCATACTTGACAAACGTGATTCTAAATGTCTTTCTGAAATTGAAAAAGCAAAAACAGATTTTAAAACTCAGGAAATCCTTTATGAAATCATTCCAGAAGGTTATCTGGATGCGAGCTATGGCAGGTATCATATAATTTTAGGGGAGCTACTCAAAAAAAAAGGGAATTCAATTTTTAAGATCAGAAGAACCCGAATCCGATTTATTCTGGACAGAAACTGATGAAGAAAATTATCAATCAAAAACCAATTGTTATTGTAAATCATTTAATGCGTTACTCAATTTAAAGTATGGTCACGACTTCACAGAAAACATTAAACATACAGCAGACAGTTTATATGTTATGAACAGAATAGACGTACCTTTCGAATATCCAAATGGCGTCGATAGCTATTGCATGATATATCCAAGTGCGAAAGAATTCTTAGATCAAAAAGTGCAAATCCAAAAAGACTTTTTTTCAAATTTTAAGTTTCCAAAGGAATTTATCTCCACAGAAGAAAAAAGAGATTTTATGGCAAAAACTAAATTTATAATTTCGAAGGAAAATACAGTTTCTGGGATTGATATTAAAATCGAATTTAAAAACCCTGCTAACCAAAAGTTTCAATATTATTTCATTAACAAAATTACCAATTTTATTGAAAATGCAAATTGGAGCGCAGCTGTCTCCTGTGGAATCAAAGTAAATAGCATCTTTAATATCAATTTCTACAATTAAACATATAACAGTTATCTATAAATAGCGAAGCTTAAATTTATGTACAAATCACTTTTTACTCATATTGAAAAATTTATCTCTTTAGAATCTTCAGACATTGATAAATTAGAATCTTATTTAAAACTTTCAAAATTAAAGAAGAAAGAGCATGTATTAAAGGAGGGAGAAATTTGCAGCACTTTTTATTTTGTTTCAAAAGGCTGTATGCGCCAATATATTATAAATCCTAAAGGAACTGAACAGACCCTGCAATTTGCAATTGAAAACTGGTGGATAACTGATTATTTAAGTTATCATAATAATAGTCCTTCACATTTTTATATACAAACTGTTGAAAACTGCGAAATTATAGCATTAGAAAAAAATATATTAGAATCCCTTATAATTCAAATTCCCAAACTGGAAAGATATTTTAGAATAGTTTCCCAAAAATCTTTTGGAGCCGCTCAAATGCGCATTAAATTTTTATTTACAATGTCGGCTGAAGAGAGATACAACCATTTCAAAAAACAACAACCAGATTTTGTACAGCGGGTTCCTCAATATATGCTTGCCTCGTATTTAGATTTTTCTGCAGAATTTATGAGTAAAATCAGATCCGGCAAAATCTGACCTGAATTTCTTGAAGCAGTTCAAGTTTTTTAAAGTATACATCACTGACCTTTGTAATGGAACTTTAAAACATATAAAATGAATTCAAGAATAGTTATTCCGCAAGTTGCCCCAGAGGCCTATCAAGCCTTAATGAATTTAGAAAAATACATTTCTACAACTTCACTAACACCAACTCATAAAGAGCTAATTAAAATTCGTGCTTCACAAATAAATGGATGTGCTTTTTGCATCAATATGCATACAGCTGATGCCCGAAAATTAGGCGAAACTGAACAGCGTATTTACCTTACCAGTGCTTGGCGAGAAGCTGATGTTTTTACAGAAGAAGAAAAAGCAATTCTAGCTTTAACAGAGCAAGTAACATTAATCAGTAATCATGTTTCTGATGAAGTTTATGAAAACGCAGCTCGCCTTTTTGACAAAAAATATCTGGCCGAAATCATTCTTACAATTATTACGATAAACTCATGGAACAGATTTGCCATCACGGCAGGATTAAGAGCTGTCTAGTTCTTAATTAAAACCAAAAAAAAGGCTTTTTCAAATTTCATGAAAAAGCCTTTATATTTTCTTAACTGCATATCCAGAGCATGATTACGTTTTTAACTTTTTCTTTTTTGCAGCAGGAAACAAAACGTTATTTAAAATCAATCGATAGCCCGGAGAATTTGGATGCAAATCCAAAACTGTTGGTGGATCACCTACCTGATGTTGATAATCTTCAGGATCATGTCCTCCGAAAAAAGTAAACATTCCTTTGCCTTTTTCTCCATGAATATAGCGTGCTTCGCCATTAAATTCACATGTTCCCATAATTAAAACATTAGATTTTATTAATGCTGAATCAAATGAAGTCGTCTGTCCCATGAATCCTTTCACCAATTGTGTATGATTTTGACACAACATGCTTGGTATCGGATCCCATTTTGCAGAGTATTCCATTAAAGTAAAATAATCTTTATCAGGTGTGATTCTACGTTTTGTGGTCATATCAATATCTGAGAACTCGTATTGTTCCGGTCTCCTTTCAAGTGTAAAACCTTTAAATGCAAAAGAATTTCCATAGTTCAGTTTTGACTGATAATTTGGTTCACTTGCATCTCCGTCAAACATTGCTTCGCAAATATCCACTCCATCTGCTGTCAAAGAAATATCAAAGCTATCCGTTGCAGAACACATAGCAAACATAAAACCTCCTCCAATAACAAAATCCCTTATTTTTTTAGCAACAGCTCCTTTTTCCTGTGAAACTTTAGAATAGCCGAGTTTGGTGGCCAATGCTTCTGAATCCTTTTTTTGTTCAATATACCAGGGTGTATTTTTGTATGCCGCATAAAATTTACCATATTGCCCGGTAAAATCCTCATGATGTAAATGAAGCCAGTCATAAAGCAATAACTGATCGCTTAAAACCTCTTCATCATAAATTGGCGTAAAAGGAATTTCGGCATATGTCAAAACCAGAGTTACAGCATCATCCCAGGGTTGTTTTCCTTTTGGTGTATAAACAGCAATTTTAGGAGCCTTTTCTAAAATGACTGATTCCATGTTTTGTGAAGGGCTTGAAATTTCATCCAAAATTGCAATTTGTTCGCTATCCGAAAGAACCTCAAAACTTACGCCACGAATTTTACATTCTTTACGAATTTCATCAGCATCAGGCAATAAAAATGATCCGCCTCGATAATTTAAAAGCCAGCTGGCTTTATAATCCTTATTCAGACACCAATAGGTTATCCCATACGCCTTCAGGTGATTTTGTTGTGTAGTTTCATCCATAGGGAGAAGTATAAAAGATGCTTTTGCCGATATAGACATTAAGAACACTACTATATATATTAAGCTTTGTTTCATTTGGGTAAACTATTTTCTGTAAAGGTATAAAGGAAGTATTAAAAACTATATTGGAAACGTTATTTATTGATATAAATCACCACATTTTTTTTGGATTAATTAAGTAAAAACAGGTATAAATACCTACAATCAAAAAAGATATTCTGATTAAATTTGAACATTCAATAAACAATAAAAAATTACGATAAATGAAAATTAATGAAACTGATAAGGACTCGAAACAATTAAATATACTACAAAAAATAGCACTTTGTATATTAGCAATAACTGTTATATCCTATTATGTTCTTTCTATTCAATTTTTAACCAGTTAACTTAAGGAGTTAAAACTGCAATTTCATTTTGAATCGCATATACAACCAATCCAGCAATATTTCTAGACTCCGTTTTAAGTAATAAATTATTTCTGTGGCCTTCTACCGTTCTGGGGCTCAAGAAAAGTTCTTCGGCAATTTCAGCCGTGGTTTTTTGATTGCAAATAAGCTGAAGTACTTCGATTTCCCTTGGTGATAAAAAACCGGATTCTAAATTGATTCTAGAATTTTTTGAAGTCAGCATAGTATCTTGTATGGTCTTTAAAATCTTTTCATTATAAAAAAATCCTTTTTTTGCAACTTCATTGATTGTATTTATTAAATCTGCCGGAGTTGTATTTTTTACCAAATAAGCGACTGCCCCTACCTGAATCATATTTATCACGAATGATTTAGTATCATAACTCGTCAATGCAATAATTTTAATATCTGGAAAAAATTTTCTAATAACTTTAGTAGCCTCAACACCATTTAGAACAGGCATTTTCAGATCCATAATAATAATATCAGGACTAGTATCGCTATTATTCAAATTTGAAATCAATTCTTCTCCATTTGATGCTTCAAAAAGAACTTCAATATTTTCTTCTCTTTGGAGTAAAAAAGATATTCCTTTACGAAATAAGATTTCATCATCAACTAAAGCTATTTTGATAGTAAAATTATTCATTTTTCCTGAGTTTAAATCTTCTTAGAATTTCCAAATTACAAATTATATCACATAAAAAAACCAATCAGTAACATTAATAGTAATTTAAGCAAAGCAACTAATTAAGTTAAAATGTAAAAAAAACTTCAATCCCCTTATTGATTTCAGATTTTATATCAATGCTTCCATTTAAGAAAGATATCCTGCTATCTATATTCTTCATTCCTAATCCTTTCTGATTTTCAGAATTTTTAGAATCAAAACCTATTCCGTTGTCCTTATAAAAACAGCTATTGCTACCATTAACTTTATCTAAATGTATAGAGATTTCTGAAGCCTTTCCATGTCGTAAAGAATTATTCATCAACTCCTGTAAAATCCTAAAAACGTGCAAATGTCTATTTTTTTCACTTTCATCAAACTCAATTTTGTTTTGATAT
This sequence comes from Flavobacterium flavigenum, assembly GCF_027111255.2. NCBI lineage: Bacteria > Pseudomonadati > Bacteroidota > Flavobacteriia > Flavobacteriales > Flavobacteriaceae > Flavobacterium > Flavobacterium flavigenum. The sequence goes on from NZ_CP114285.2 coordinate 1,862,991, forward strand.
GACACTTTAACAGATTTACTACTCTCAAATTCTTCACATAGTTCTTCAATTCCGGCATGGAGTCCGAATTTATCAAAAACAGGCGGCAATAAATTATGGGCAATTTTTCTTGAATTATCTAATGCCCTTGCCGTTATATTAATAATATTTGCAGTAATTTCTTTTGTTTCAGTTTCTGTTAAATTTGCTGAAGTTAGTAAATAACTATTCAATGAAACTACATTTAATTTTGAGCTAATGTCATCGTGCAAATCCTGTGCTATTCTTTTCCTTTCTTCCTCCTGTGTAATAATAACAGCATGCAATTGCTCTTTTTGATGTGCCAATACTAAATCTCTTTTTTCTAATTCTTTTTGAATAATCTTTTTTCTGGAAAAATAGAAAAAGACAATCAAAGCAACTGCTACAATCATAAAAAAAAGTGAGATGTACAAAATAATTGCGACAACTTCTTTTTCAGGAATGGAATTTACATTCATATAAATCGTGGTATTTTTTATTATCGAATATAATCGTATTCAAATATATTGATTTATTTTATCAATGAAGTGCCATCCGGTTAATTGTAAACAATAAAATCTCCGTCAAAAAAATTGATAGAGACTTTTTGTACTTTTTCTTATCTAAATACTATTGTATTGGATTTTCTTCTTCAATACAAGGTGGACAGGGGCGCGTACCATCGTATATATCTTCCGTTTCTTCAGATGTGACTGACATCTTTTTTACTTGATTATTTTTATCAAGCCCAATTAAAATTGTAGTGACTTTTCCTTTAGGATTAATGCCTAAAAACACCCCTATGTTTGAATTTTTCTTGTTTAGCATAGCTTTAACAACTTCGGCTTCTAAACTAAAATAACGAAAACGATTACCTTTATATGAAGTTACTTCCTCAAGTTCAGAAATATTGGTAAGCTTTTTTTGCCATTCATTTATCCAGATAAAAGCGTCACCAGGCGACAATAAATGTGAATTTAATAATTCTGTTCTCTTTTTAGTTGTGCTTACAGATAATTTTTTAAGATTCGCTAATTCATTTTTAAAAATGGATTCTTTTAATATTGATGATTTAACTATTCCTAACTCATGATCAGATTCATCAACACCAGCTACTTGCATCTGTATTTTATTGTCAATAAATCCTAATTTGAAATGCATCTGAGTTATCTTTGGTCTTTCCATTAATGACTTCATTTCGCTGATTGGAAATAAATAAGCTGCGACCTCTTTTTGCGAACTTGCAAATTTAGCATCCAGCTTAGCAGATAACCAATTCTCATTTTGTAAAACTAATGCCGGAGCGACATCTTCCTGATTATTTTCTTTTTGACATGAAAACACAAAAACAATCAATACATAAAAACCGATTTTTTTTATTTTTTTCATAACTAAAAACTTATTTAATTAAATAACACTATTCAACCTGAATAAAAGTTTTTTGGGAAAAGCTTACTTTCCATTCATATAAAATAAACAATTGATAAACCAGAAATAAAAAGGCATTTAATTTCCATGACAGATATTTTAAATCATCACTCAAACTTAAAGTCAGATTTCCTACTAAATACAAAATCGTAGAACCTAACATAAAAAAAATCACAGCTATAGTAATGTAATAGTATGATTTATGTTCAGTAAGCATATTATAAAAATGTAATAACGCAACTGCTACTATTAACAAAGAGGCAATAGTTATTGCAAACAAGTTAAATTTCAAGAATTGCCTGTAATCAATAAAAAACTGAATGCTCAAAATGAATAAAGCACCATACAAACTACGCTTTACTATTCGTTTTTGAGATTCTAATTTTACAATGGATGCATAAAATAAACTTAACAAAATCATCTGCCCAACAACAAATATATTGATTACGAACAAATTATCAAATCTAAAATGATACATAAATTCCATCGTAATCTGCATTATAAAAGAAAAAAGCAAATAACATACAAAAAAAACATTAGCTTTTTCCTTACAAAAAAAGCTATAAGTGTATAAAATCAGATTAATTAGTAATAAAAAATAACCTGAATATATTAAAAAATCTATCATTAATATTGAATTCTGTATTTTTAAAAAGGAGGAGAAGGGCGTGTTCCATCATAAACAACCTCTTCAGCAGCTTTAGCACTACCCTGGTTTTCAGGAGGTCCATATACATCTATATATTTACCTGTTTCTTTGTCCAAATTTGCCCCAACAAAAAGTAATGTTTTTTCATTTTGATCATTAATACCTATATAAGCACGAACAGCATCAGTATTAAGCTGCAATACAATTTCTAAACTTTCCCTCGGTATCAAATAAGATTTTATCTTGCTGTTACTATCTTCAAGTGTAGTATCATTCTCGTATCTCTTTTCCCATTCTTTCGCAACTGCTAATGGAATCTGAATTGTTCCCGGAAATTTTTCTTCTGCCATAATTAATTTGTTTTTTGGTTAAGAGTTAATAATTATTAGCTAAGCTAATGAATTATTTTAAAAAATTAACATTCAAAAATAAAAAAGCCAACATCTAAACAGCAAAAAAACACTGTATAACAAACACTTACACCTAAGAAACACAAAAAACAGGTATAAATACGCATCTCTATTTTTTTATTATAATTTAATTTTGTTAAGAAACCATTTATAAAAATAAATTAACAATAGCCATTTAGAGATCTATTGACTTACATTATTAAAGAATGAAAAATGCAAGAAGACACAAAAGCACCTTTTGTAACATAAAAAGTAGCTTTCATGACATTTAATTACAAAAAAAATCTCTAACAAAATATTTTTGAATAGTTGGAAGACTTAATTCCATCAATGACTTACATCAAAAGGTCAAGATAAAAAGGGCAAAATAGATGTAATTTATTTTTAACTATATAACTAAAAACTATGTCAACAGAACCATTTATCGGAGAAATTAAAATTTTCGGATTCAACTTTGCACCTCGAGGTTATGCAACCTGTCAAGGTCAACTATTATCAATTGCTCAAAACTCTGCTCTTTTTTCTTTACTCGGAACTTATTATGGCGGAAACGGGCAAACCACATTCGCTTTGCCTGATTTACAAGGGCGTGTACCTATTGGACAAGGACAGGGACCTGGTCTTCCTTTGTATGATATTGGCCAAAAAGCAGGTACACCTACTGTCACATTATTAACATCTAATATTCCTGCACATGTTCACACATTAAATGCAGCTGTAGTTAAACTACAAGCCTCTTCAGGCAATGCTGACGAATCTGTACCAGAAGGTAATTTCCCTGCAACGACCACAACTCCTTGTTATTCTGGTAATGGAGCTACTCCAAATGTTTTTACAGGAGGTACAACTGTTTCCGGAACTACAGATATTACAGGAGGAAATATCCCCATATCAATTATGAGCCCTTATCTAGTTATAAATTATTCAATAGCTCTTCAAGGAATTTTTCCAAGTAGAAATTAAATTAACCCTTAAATAAACATCATATGTCTTACGAACCATTTATCGGAGAAATAAAAATATTTGGATTTAATTTTTTCCCTGTAGGTCATCAAACATGTCAGGGACAAATTATGAGTATTTCCCAAAACACTGCATTATTTGCACTCCTTGGAACAATTTATGGAGGAAACGGTCAGAATACATTTGCACTACCTGACTTACGAGGACGTGTTCCTATTGGTCAGGGACAAGGTGGCGGCCTTCCAAATTATATAATTGGGGAAGCAGCAGGTACGCCTACTGCTACTTTAGTTTTATCAAATTTACCACAACATATCCATACATTAAGTAATGTTAATGTAAAAATAAAAGCTTCATCAGAAAACGGTGATGAAAGTGTGCCAGAAGGCAATTTTCCTGCAACGACAACGACACCGACTTATTCTGGTAATGGAGCAACCCCAAATGTTTTTACAGGAGGAACAATAGTTAGTGGTTCAACAGATGTAACGGGGTCTAATATTCCTTTTAGTATAATGAATCCTTATCTGACTATTAACTATTGCATCGCAACAGAAGGAATTTTTCCAAGCAGAAATTAATTAAATTCTTAAAAGGAAATTTTCAATATGAAAATTTCCTTTTTTATTATTCAAAACTATATGCAAACAATAGGAATTTTATTAGCCAGATCAACTTATTATCAAACTATTAGTTTTGATCTTTATGAAGGATTGCGCTCAGGTTTGGAACAATTAGGAAGAAATGACATTCGGATCATTACTGAAAACATAGGTTTTGGTGCAGACAAACAACAATGCTATCGCAGTGCCGAAAAACTTTTACTTGAAGAAAATGCTTCTGTAGTTATCGCTTACATTGGACATCGGATGGCTCAATTACTGCGTCCTCTTTTTCTTGCCGCAAATAAAATATTAATAGTTTTAGATGCTGGAGCAAATCTACCTCATGAATGGCCAGCTTGCCCTAATATTTTTTATCATTCACTTCATAATGCCTTGGGAGCTTCTCTTGCTGCAAAAAAAGCTATAAATGATGGTTACAAATCTGCAGGCATGATCACTGGATATTATGATGGCGGTTATTTACATACCTATAGTATATCAAAAAGTTTTGAAGAAAATGGCGGAAAAATTTTTTTCAATCATGCAACAGGCTATAAGACTGAAGATTTTACGATAGAGCCCCTTAAGTATCATTTGAAACAATTTCCCGATTGTGCATTATTGAGTTTATTCAGTGGAGATTATGTACAATGGTATTTTGAAGGCATAAAAAAATCATTCACCGAACAAAATCTTCCTGTTTATTTACCTCCATTCGGTTTTGAAGAAATGACGCTGGCAGATGCTGAATATCCTGGTGACAATATAAAGGGTATTGCAGCATGGTCAAAAAATATAAAATCTGAGGAAAACAAAATATTCACAGATGCTATTACTTCTGCAGGAAGAACACCTAATTTGTTTTCATTATTAAGCTGGGAAAGTGCTGTTATTGCAGTAAAAATTTCAGATTTAATACAAGAAAGAAATACTATACAAAAAATAGCTGCTGAATTACATTCATTTACATTCGAAAGTCCAAGAGGAAGGATTTATTTTGACTCAAAAACCAATACTTCTATTTCTCCTCTATATAATGCAGTCCTAATTTCTAATGATAAAGGAAAATGTGAAATAAAATTAGAAAGTGCTGCAAATGATATATTTGAACATTTTGAAAAATTAACCAATCAAGATCTTAATAATTCAACATCTGCATGGTATAATAGCTATGCCTGTATTTAATTATGGAAGCGCAAAAAAGAATATTGGTACTATGTGGCGGTAAATTTGCTTTTAAAGCCCTCCAATTATTAGCATATGAAAAATTTATATGTGCTATAGGTATTGGCAAAGGAAACCAAACAATTATAGATGCTCTCGAAAAAGAATCAGAAGAAAATAATTTTGGTTTTAAATCTTTCCCTAATAAGCATAGTATTTCTGAAATGAAAAACTGGCTTGACAGTATAAAACCTGACTACATCTTTTCTATTTCATTTCCATTTTTGCTTACAAAAAACATTTTATCCTACGGGCAAAATAAATTTATCAATTTTCATCCGGGTCCTTTACCACAATATCGTGGACCTATGCCAATTTTCGAGGTCCTTAAAAACCAGGAAACAGAGACTGCTATTTGTGCCCATTTTATGAATAATAAATTTGATGAAGGAAATATCATCTTTAATGATCCTATTACCATTGAAACAGGTGATACTTATGGAAAACTAACCGTAAAATTAAGTGAGCATATGGCTAGAGTTACAATGAATATGGCAAATATGCTACAATTTGCTAATGATATTCCCAACGAGCCACAAAATGAAACACAGTCGCATTATTATGAAAAACCGGTTTTGTCAGATACTTATATTAATTGGAAACGAATGACAGCACATGAAATAATTTCATTGATAAATGCCTGCAATCCCTGGAATAATGGTGCAGATGCAACAATTATGGGAGAACAGATTAAAATAATTTCTGCTTATTTATTAAATGAACCTCATGAAAATCAGCCAGGAACAATAGTTTCTTTTACTGATACTTTGAATATAGCTTGTGAAGACAACAAACAAATTGCGATTGAAATACTTAGAACAGATCATGGTATAATAACAGCTTCACAATTCATGACACTAAACCCTCTCATGACAGGAATTCTTAATTAATTTTTACAAATAATATCTAATTAAAACTATGTAATCATGAAAAAAAACTTTACTTTAATTTTTATATTTCTCCTCTCTCTCTTTTGGATAGAAGGAAGTGCTCAGACACAAATTTGGAGTGATACTTTTGAAGATACGGGAGCTCCAAGCTCAGGAGTTCGAACTTCATCATACAATACAGGAGGACCATCAAGCCCCTATTCTTATTATTTTTTAAGAACAGATGGTACTAATATACAATTACAAGCTGCATCGGCTCCTGAAACAACTAATTCATATCAAAATAAAGAAGGCACAAAGTTTTGGGCTGGAGAAGATATAGACAAAGTTGGTACCGGAGTTAATAATGCAGCTGATAAAGTTCAAAATATTACCTGGACTGGAATCAATATAGCTGGAAAAACAGGATTGTCATTTAAAGGTTTATTTGCTGCAAATAGTGGACATGACTGGCAAAATATAACAGATTTTCCTACTTCATATGACTTTTTAGAAATTGAATATAGGATTGATGGCGGTTCATGGACATTATTAGGAGGAATATATCCTGAACAAGCCCCTACTAACGGATTTACACAAAAACGACTAAGAGTAGACACAGATGGAAATAAATTAGGGGATGGTGCAGTTTTGTCAAGAACTTTTCAAGATATTGAATGGAACATTACTGGAGCTGGAGCTTTATTAGATCTTCGTTTCCGCGTAAGTGCTGATGCCACTGGAACTCAAGAATTTGCTATAGACAATTTTCGCATTATAGAAGCACCTACAGTCGTACTGCCAACAGTGACTACAACTGCAGCGATTGGAATAGGGGCTTTAAAAGCAACATTGGGAGGAAATGTTAGTGCTGATGGAGGTGCTCCTGTAACAGAAAGAGGAATTGTTTGGGCAACAACCAGCAATCCTACAACTTCAAATAACAAAATTATAAACGGAACTGGAACAGGAATTTTTAGTGCAGTTATTCCTTCATTGCCTCCAGGAACACTTGTACATTTTAGAGCATATGCCATTAATTCCGCAGGAACAAATTATGGTTCAGATTTAACATTTACTACGAATGGCGCTTTATCAGCGACTACAGCTCAAACAAATATTGCCTGTAATGGAGGGGCTACTGGAGTCGCAAGCGTAACAGCCTCTAGTGGAGTGGCACCTTATACCTATTCCTGGTCACCTTCAGGAGGAACAGCTGCTACAGCAACTGGTCTTATTGCAGGAAACTATACTATAACAATAACAGATGGCGAATTAACACAAATTACAAAGAACTTTACCATTACACAACCAACAGCAATAACCACATCAGGGTCACAAATCAATGTATCATGCAACGGAGGAACTAACGGAACTGCTTCTGTAATTGCTTCAGGTGGTGCTGGTGGATATACCTATTCATGGTCACCTTCAGGTGGAACAGCTGCTACAGCAACCGGACTTGCACCAGGAAACTATACCGTAACCATAACGGATGCTAATGCATGTACGGCAACACGCAACTTTACAATTACACAACCAACGGCAATCACTACAACTGGGTCTCAGACCAATGTATCATGCAACGGAGGAACTAACGGAACTGCTTCTGTAATTGCTTCAGGTGGAGCTGGTGCATATACCTATTCATGGTCACCTTCAGGTGGAACAGCTGCTACAGCAACCGGACTTGCACCAGGAAACTATACCGTAACCATAACGGATGCTAATGCATGTACGGCAACACGCAACTTTACAATTACACAACCAACGGCAATCACTACAACTGGGTCTCAGACCAATGTATCATGCAACGGAGGAACTAACGGAACTGCTTCTGTAATTGCTTCAGGTGGAGCTGGTGCATATACCTATTCATGGTCACCTTCAGGTGGAACAGCTGCTACAGCAACCGGACTTGCACCAGGAAACTATACCGTAACAATAACGGATGCTAATGCATGTACTGCAACACGCAACTTTACAATTACACAGCCAACGGCAATCACTACAACTGGGTCTCAGACCAATGTATCATGTAACGGAGGAACTAACGGAACTGCTTCTGTAACTGCTTCAGGTGGAGCTGGTGCATATACCTATTCATGGTCACCTTCAGGTGGAACAGCTTCTACAGCAACCGGACTTGCACCAGGAAACTATACCGTAACCATAACGGATGCTAATGCATGTACGGCAACACGCAACTTTACAATTACACAACCAACGGCAATCACTACAACTGGGTCTCAGACCAATGTATCATGTAACGGAGGAACTAACGGAACTGCTTCTGTAACTGCTTCAGGTGGAGCTGGTGCATATACCTATTCATGGTCACCTTCAGGAGGAACAGCTGCTACAGCAACCGGACTTGCACCAGGAAACTATACCGTAACAATAACGGATGCTAATGCATGTACGGCAACACGCAACTTTACAATTACACAACCAACGGCAATCACTACAACTGGGTCTCAGACCAATGTATCATGTAACGGAGGAACTAACGGAACTGCTTCTGTAATTGCTTCAGGTGGTGCTGGTGCATATACCTATTCATGGTCACCTTCAGGTGGAACAGCTGCTACAGCAACCGGACTTGCACCAGGAAACTATACCGTAACAATAACGGATGCTAATGCATGTACTGCAACACGCAACTTTACAATTACACAGCCAACGGCAATCACTACAACTGGGTCTCAGACCAATGTATCATGCAACGGAGGAACTAACGGAACTGCTTCTGTAATTGCTTCAGGTGGTGCTGGTGCATATACCTATTCCTGGTCACCTTCAGGTGGAACAGCTGCTACAGCAACTGGACTTGCACCAGGAAACTATACCGTAACAATAACGGATGCTAATGCATGTACTGCAACACGCAACTTTACAATTACACAGCCAACGGCAATCACTACAACTGGGTCTCAGACCAATGTATCATGTAACGGAGGAACTAACGGAACTGCTTCTGTAACTGCTTCAGGTGGAGCTGGTGCATATACCTATTCATGGTCACCTTCAGGTGGAACAGCTGCTACAGCAACCGGACTTGCACCAGGAAACTATACCGTAACAATAACGGATGCTAATGCATGTACTGCAACACGCAACTTTACAATTACACAGCCAACGGCAATCACTACAACTGGGTCTCAGACCAATGTATCATGCAACGGAGGAACTAACGGAACTGCTTCTGTAACTGCTTCAGGTGGAGCTGGTGCATATACCTATTCATGGTCACCTTTAGGAGGAACAGCTGCTACAGCAACCGGACTTGCACCAGGAAACTATACCGTAACCATAACGGATGCTAATGCATGTACGGCAACACGCAACTTTACAATTACACAACCAACGGCAATCACTACAACTGGGTCTCAGACCAATGTATCATGCAACGGAGGAACTAACGGAACTGCTTCTGTAATTGCTTCAGGTGGTGCTGGTGGATATACCTATTCATGGTCACCTTCAGGAGGAACAGCTGCTACAGCAACCGGACTTGCACCAGGAAACTATACCGTAACAATAACGGATGCTAATGCATGTACTGCAACACGCAACTTTACAATTACACAGCCAACGGCAATCACTACAACTGGGTCTCAGACCAATGTATCATGTAACGGAGGAACTAACGGAACTGCTTCTGTAATTGCTTCAGGTGGTGCTGGTGGATATACCTATTCCTGGTCACCTTCAGGTGGAACAGCTGCTACAGCAACCGGACTTGCACCAGGAAACTATACCGTAACCATAACGGATGCTAATGCATGTACGGCAACACGCAACTTTACAATTACACATCCTACAGCTATTACAGCAACTACTTCACAAACCAATGTGTCATGTAATGGTGGATCGAACGGTTCGGCTTCTGTAACTGCTTCAGGTGGTACTGGTACATATACCTATTCATGGTCTCCTTTAGGAGGAACAGCTGCTACAGCAACCGGACTTGCCCCAGGAAACTATACCGTAACCATAACAGATGCTAATGCATGTACGGCAACACGAAATTTTACAATTACACAGCCGGCAGCTTTAGATTCTACAACTACACTTGTTGGAGCAACTATAACTGCTAATCAGTCAGCTGCCACATACCAGTGGATTCAATGTCCTGCTACAGTATTAGTTGGTGAGAATGGACAATCATTCACTCCAACTGCCATAGGTTCATATGCAGTTGTTGTAACTATAGGAACTTGCAGTGTTACATCAGCATGTGTACTTGTAAGCAGTTTATCTAATCCTAATGTTGAAGAAAAATCTAAATTTGTAATATATCCAAATCCAAACAATGGTATTGTAAACATACAAACTGATCACGATGCTGATTTAAATATTACAGATCAATTAGGACAAACTATTAAAACAGCAAAAGTTACATCTGATACAATTAACACCATTAACCTTGAAAATCAATCTGATGGAGTTTATTTTATTACAGAAAAGAAAGGCAGTAAATTAATTACTCATAAATTGATTCTGAAAAAATAATTCAAAAAGGTTTTATAAATTCTTTAAAATCAGAAAGGGAAAAATCAAATGATTTTTCCCTTTCTTTATATATAGTAGATTATTTAAACTTTAATTCAATCTTAAAACGGCACATCACTATCATCATCATCTTCATTCAGATTACTTCCAAAAGCTTCATTTGCAGACGGCAGATTTTTAGTGATATACTGATTATCATCATGATTCATTTTTGATGGCAGATCATCGTAACTCCCTGAAAAATCATCCAGGTTATCAAATTTACCAAGATGTCCTAAAAATTTTAATCGAATGTTTTCAATACCTCCATTACGGTGCTTAGCGATCATAATTTCTGCCTGGCCAGCTGTTGGCGATGCTTCATCATCATCCCATTCATCAATTTTGTAATATTCTGGTCGATATAAAAACGAAACAATATCGGCATCCTGCTCAATAGCTCCAGATTCACGAAGATCCGATAACAAAGGTCGTTTACTTGATCCACGCGTTTCTACAGCACGCGATAGCTGAGAAAGTGCAATTACAGGTACATTAAGTTCTTTTGCTAAAGCTTTTAAGTTTCGGGAAATTGTAGAAATTTCCTGCTCACGATTTCCTCCTCCTTTATTATTTCCTCCAGCAGTCATCAACTGCAAATAATCGATAATAATGATTTTAATACCGTGTTGCGAAGCTAAACGACGGCATTTTGCTCTTAAATCAAAAATAGAAAGCGATGGGGTATCATCTATGAACAAAGGCGCTTTTTCTAAATCTTTTACTTTGGTACTCAACATGGTCCACTCATGAGGTTCCAGTTTTCCAGTACGCAATTTCTCTGATGACAATCCTGTTTCAGAAGAAATCAACCTGGTAATCAACTGAACTGATGCCATCTCAAGAGAGAACAAAGCTACCCCGTGTCCGTATTGTATCGCAATATTTCTGGCCATAGAAAGTACAAATGCTGTTTTTCCCATTGCTGGTCTGGCCGCAATGATAATTAAATCACTAGGCTGCCATCCTGAAGTCAGCTTATCTAAATTCGTAAAACCAGTTTCAACACCACTTAATCCCTCCTTTTTAGAAATCTCTTCAATTTTCTTTTTAGCTTGTAAAACTAAACTCTGTGCTGTTTCAGAACTACGTTTGATATTTCCCTGAGTTACTTCATATAGTTTTGATTCGGCCTGGTCTAATAAATCAAAAACGTCTGTAGTTTCATCATACGATGCTTCGATAATTTCAGATGAAATACGAATTAAACTTCGTTGAATAAACTTCTGAAGAATGATACGGGAGTGAAATTCGATATGTGCAGAAGAAGCAATTTTTTGTGTCAGCTGAATCAAATAAAAGTCACCTCCGGCTAACTCTAATTTTCCATTCTTTTTTAATTGGCTGGAAACGGTAAGCAGGTCAATAGGCTGCGTTTCTGTGAAAAGCTGAATAATAGCTTCAAAAATATATTTATGTGCGTCTTTATAAAATGCATCAGGCTGTAAAATATCAATTACATCATCTACCCCTTTTTTATCAATCATCATTGCGCCAAGGACAGCCTCCTCTAAATCAAGCGCTTGTGGTGGTAGTTTTCCTTTTTCTAAATTAATTATGGTGGTTTTATCTACCTTTACAGGGTTTATATTTTTGAAATTTTCCATTTAGCGAAATTAGCGAAATTTAAAAAAACATTACTATCTAGTTATAAGTAATATTTGTTTATAAGTAAGTCTTTTTTGTTCATAACCAAAAAAAAATCCGAAACTGTAAGGCTTCGGATTTAATATCATTTAATATGAATTTATTCTTTATACTCGCCCATATTACTGTATTTGTCCATTCTCTGGGCAATTAAATCGGCTGTTGATAAATCTTTCAGTTCATTATATCCTTTTGTAATATATTCTGCTACAGTTTTAAAAGTAGTTTCCCTGTCGTAATGTGCCCCGCCAAGTGGTTCCGGAATAACATCATCCACTAATTTTTGCTTTTTCATATCAGATGAAGTTAACTTCAAAGCTTCTGCCGCACGCTCTTTATACTCCCAGCTTTTCCATAAAATTGAAGAACATGATTCAGGAGAAATCACAGAATACCAAGTATTCTCTAACATATAAACCCTGTCTCCAACACCTATTCCTAAAGCTCCTCCGGAAGCACCCTCTCCAACAATAATTGTAATAATTGGCACTTTCAGACGAACCATTTCAAAAATATTTCTGGCTATAGCTTCTCCCTGTCCTCTTTCTTCTGCTTCAAGTCCAGGATATGCGCCCGGGGTGTCAACCAAAGTTAAAACCGGAATTCCAAATTTCTCTGCCATTTTCATCAAACGTAAAGCCTTGCGGTATCCTTCGGGATTTGCCATACCAAAATTACGGTACTGACGCGTTTTTGTATTAAAACCTTTTTGCTGGCCCACAATCATAAACGACTGACCGTTTATTTTTCCTAATCCGCCAACCATTGCTTTATCATCTTTAAACCCACGATCTCCGTGAAGTTCTAAGAATGTATCTCCGCAGATTGCTCTGATATAATCTAAAGTATAAGGTCTGTTTGGATGCCTTGACAATTGTACACGCTGCCAGGCGGTAAGATTTTTATATATTTCTTTTTTAGTTTGCTCTAATTTTTTGTTGATTTCCTTACAGGTAGGTGTTACATCAACATCAGATTCTTTTCCAATTATAACACACTTTTCCAGCTGTTCTTCAAGTTCTTTGATTGGAAGCTCAAAATCTAAATATTCCATGGATTTTTGAATTTTGTTTTTAAATCGAACCGCAAATATAAAAATATTATATCATTGGTGTAAATAATTCACACTAAAGTATTAATACGTAATTTATAAATAAGTAAAAGATTACTTTTTTTTCTTGTTTTGAGAATGTTTGAAAACACCATTTAAAATAACCGTAATTACAATAATCAGCGCTCCAATATAAAATTCAACACTCATTTTTTCTTTTCCGCCAAGTATAAAATAAGCCAGTATAATTCCGTAAACAGGCTCTAAATTAGTAGTTAACATAACGGTATAAGGCGTTAAGCGCTGCATTACTTTTACAGAAGCTGTAAACGCATAAGCCGTACAAACCGAAGCTAAAATGAGCAATAAAGCCCAATTATTTAACGAGATCGTAAAAAAATCTACGCTAAATTTTCCCTGTATTAAAAAATAAAGAGAGATAAAGAAAACGCCAGCACCAAATTCATAAAATGTTATAAGCGAAGGCTCATGATCTGAGATTAATTTACCATTTAGTAAAGTAAATACAACTCCTAATATGATAGATGCCAATGCATAATAAACTCCTGTAAGATATTTTATTTCTACCTGTAGTATCAAAGCTAATCCAGCTATAATGATTAGTCCAAAAAAAACTTCGTACCACAATATTTTTCTTCCGTAGAAAAGCGGCTCTAACAATGAAGCAAAAAAAGCGCCTAATGAAAATATGGAAAGCGTAATCGAAACGTTTGAAACGTGAATAGCTTTAAAAAAGAATATCCAATGCAGAGCAATTAACAAGCCTACAAAAACCAACTTAAAAAGTTCCTTTACCGGAACGTGAAAAGATTGTTTTTTGTAAATAATAAAAGCACCTAAAAAAATTAAAGCCAACAACATTCTGTACCAAACCAGATTATCGGCATCAATAGTAATCAAAGCCCCAAGAATAGCCGTAAATCCCCATATAAAAACTATTAAATGAAGATTTAAATAGCTTTTTAAATTATCGTTTCGCATTGCGTAGTAAGTAAATTGCCAGAGCCCCGAAAACAATATTCGGAAACCACACAGCTAAAAAAGGTGAGAAAGTTGATTTTTCGGCAAGAGTACCAAATATTTTATCAAAAAATACGAATGAAAAAGCAATTGCAATTCCTATGGCCAGATTAATTCCCATTCCGCCACGACGCTTCATAGACGAAACCGCCACTGCAATAATAGTTAGAATGAAAGCAGAAACCGGCACACTGTATTTCTTATATAATACGACCAAATAAGTATTTATATTTGCTGAACCTCTTTTGCGTTCCTTATCAATAAAATCAATTAAATCGCCTAGAGAAAGCGTTTCTGCGATATAAACAACCGGTGTTAAATCAGCCAGCTCAAACTTGAACTTTACCGGTTTTTCAGGGTTTTTCTCGATTACATCGTTGAGTTCCCCGACCGTTCTTTTGGTATAATCATACAAAACATAAGTCTTCTTTTTAGGATCCCAGGTAATTCGGCTGGCAGTAATTTTATAAGTAAGTTTATCTTTTTCAAAATGCTCCAATGAAAAATTAAAAGCTGTTTTAGTTTCTTCATTAAAACTATTTACAAAAATAAAATCGTTATCATTAATCTGCCTGTAAACATTGGTATTTTCACCACGCATTAACTGTTTGCCATTTCCCTTTAAGTACGTATACCTAAAATTATTAAAACCTTCACTGGCAGCAGGGACTATAAAAAATCCCATTAAAAGTACAAAAACCGAAACGATAGAAGCACCAATAATATAAGGACGCAAAAAACGCGTAAATGAAATTCCCGAACTTAAAATAGCAATAATCTCCGTATTATTTGCAAGTTTTGAAGTAAACCAGATTACCGATAAAAATAAAAATATAGGAAACAGCGAATTCGCAAAATAAACAGTAAAGTTATAATAGTAAATGGCAATTTGCGTAAAAGGAATTTTGTTTTCCAGCATTTTATTCACCTTTTCAGAAACATCAATTACAATTCCGATGGGAATAAATAAAAGAATCATCACCGAAAAAGTGGCTAAATATCTTTTTAAAATATACTTATCTATTATTGTCAGCATATGTTTTTGTTTTTTTGTTTCAAGTTTCAGGTTTCACGTTTCAAGTTGCCATAGAGAAGCATGAAACATAAAACCTGAAACAAAAAAAACTTTTTTATAGTCTTTGACTCATATTTTTAACCATCATTTCTTTCCATGGCCTGAAGTCACCTGCCAGGATATGTTTTCTGGCTTCACGAACCAACCACATATAAAAACCAAGATTATGGATCGTAGCAATTTGCTTTCCTAAATATTCATTAGCAGCAAACAGGTGGCGCAAATAAGCTTTTGAATATTCTGTATCTACAAAAGTATGCCCCATTTCATCAATTGGCGAAAAATCAGCTTCCCACTTTTTGTTTTTGATATTAATAGTACCGTTCGCCGTAAACAACATTCCGTTTCTTGCGTTACGGGTTGGCATTACGCAGTCAAACATATCAATTCCTAACGCAATATTTTCTAATATATTAATAGGAGTTCCGACTCCCATCAAATAGCGGGGTTTATCTTCCGGTAAAATCTCACAAACAACTTCTGTCATGGCATACATTTCTTCAGCAGGCTCCCCTACTGACAATCCGCCAATAGCATTTCCTTGTTGTCCGGAATTCGCAATGTATTCAGCCGACTGGCGGCGCAAATCTTTATACGTACTCCCCTGAACAATAGGAAAAAACGTTTGCTCATAACCGTATTTATAAGGCACTTTTTCCAGATGATTAATACAACGATCTAACCAACGATGTGTCATGTGCATCGAACGCTGTGCATATCTGTAATCACAAGGATAAGGCGTACATTCATCAAAAGCCATGATAATATCAGCTCCAATCGTACGCTGAATTTCCATTACATTTTCAGGCGTAAAAAAGTGGTATGAACCGTCAATATGTGACTTAAACTTCACCCCTTCTTCTTTGATTTTTCTGTTCGAAGAAAGAGAATAAACCTGATATCCACCAGAATCTGTCAAAATATTACGATCCCAATTCATGAATTTATGCAATCCGCCTGCCTTTTCAAGAATCTCAGTTTGCGGACGCAGGTATAAATGATAGGTGTTTCCAAGGATAATATCCGGATTAATATCGTCTTTCAGCTCACGCTGATGCACCCCTTTTACCGAAGCCACCGTTCCAACAGGCATAAAAATAGGCGTTTCAATTACACCATGATCGGTTGTTATACTTCCTGCTCTCGCTTTTGATTGCGGATCTTTTTGTAATAAATCAAACTTCATCTGTTTCTTTTTTCAGAGCGCAAAGATAGGTTAATTTCGAGAATTAGATAATTTGACAATTAGAAAATTAGATAATGATTAACAAACCTGGAATTTGGGGAATTACTCATTGGACAATTAGAAAATTAGATAATGATTTTACAAACTTGGAATTTGAATTTTCTCCAATTGAAATTTCATTTTTTATTTGGGCGTTCCCCAAGGGTCGGGCTATCCGCTATATTCCCGATTAACAAAAACTACGGCTAAAAAAAGCCTTGTTTTTCTAAATCGGGAGATGCCACTATTATCCCTAACGCAAACGGCCTTTCTAAAAGTTTATTGGCAAACGAATGTAAAAACTGCAACAATCAGATTATTAAAGTATAACAGTTTCAGCAATTCCTTTTGTAATTTTAATATTCAACTAAAAAATTTAATAGTCATGATAAACGCAGATGAAAAATTAGATCAAATCAAGGATGACCAAATCGAAAGAAACCTTGAAAACATGAATTATGATGCAAACGAAGACATTTACAATCAAGAAGAAAGATTAGAAGACATTGACCCTCAGAACATTTCTGGAGAAAGAATAATCAATAACGACAATCACGAGTGGAAACAAAACAGTGACAAATTGGGAAACGACTTAGATATTCCGGGCTCAGAACTTGATGACCAACAGGAAGATATTGGTTCTGAAGACGAAGAGAACAATTACTACAGCGAAGGTGATACAGAATAAAAAACACAAACTCACTTCAAATTAAAGTCCCATTGGGGCTTTTTTTATTTTTAAATTTCATCAAAAAACAACAAAACAAAAACATCTCTTTTCGAAAATTCAAATCATTTCAGTTATTTTTTTAAGATTAATAAAAAAAGCACCGGAATTTCACAATTGCGGCAAACTAAAGCAGAAAATCATTTGTCAGCCCGCAAAATAAAAATTACTTTTGCACCAGTTTAACTTTTACATATAAAATGAAGCCTAACACACAACAATTAAGCGATTTAACGATCCAGGTAAGAAGAGATATTCTTAGAATGGTACATGCTGTCAACTCAGGTCACCCAGGTGGTTCATTAGGTTGTACTGAATTTTTGGTAGCACTTTACCAAAACATTATGGAACGTAAAGAAGGTTTTGATATGGACGGAATAGGAGAAGATCTTTTCTTCCTTTCAAATGGCCATATCTCACCTGTTTTTTATAGCGTTTTAGCGAGAAGCGGTTATTTTCCTGTTTCAGAGCTTGCTACTTTCCGATTATTAAACTCTCGTTTACAAGGACACCCAACAACTCACGAAGGATTACCTGGAGTTCGTATGGCTTCCGGATCATTAGGACAAGGTTTGTCTGTCGCTCTTGGTGCTGCACAGGCAAAAAAATTAAATGGTGATAATCATTTGATTTATACTTTACACGGAGATGGTGAATTACAGGAAGGTCAAAACTGGGAAGCTATCATGTATGCTTCTGCAAAAAAAGTAGATAACCTTATCGCAACTGTTGACCTTAACGGAAAACAAATCGACGGAACAACTGACGAAGTCCTAGCAATGGGAAGCCTGCGTGCCAAATTTGAAGCTTTTGACTGGGATGTTATTGAAATCACTAAAGGAAACGACCTCGAAGCAATCATTAACGGAATGAACGAAGCAAAAGCAAGAACAGGAAAAGGAAAACCGGTTTGCGTATTACTTCATACTGAAATGGGTAACGGTGTAGATTATATGATGTACAGTCATGCTTGGCATGGTAAAGCACCAAATGATGCACAGCTTGCAACTGCTTTAGAACAAAATTATAACACTGGAGGAAATTCAGATTATTAAAAAAAGCTTTATGCTTTAAGCGCTAAACTTGGTTTCTCGCCTAATGCATAACGCATACAGCAAAAAAACAAAAATGAAAAAATATACAAATACAGGAAGTAAAGATACCCGTTCAGGCTTTGGAGCGGGAATGACTGAATTAGGTCAGAAAAACGAAAAAGTTGTTGCATTATGCGCTGACTTGATTGGATCATTGAAATTTGATGAATTCAAAAAAAATCATCCTGAGCGTTTTTTCCAAATCGGGATTGCAGAAGCTAACATGATTGGAATCGCTGCAGGTTTAACAATTGGAGGAAAAATTCCATTTACAGGAACTTTCGCTAACTTTTCTACAGGAAGAGTTTACGACCAAATTCGTCAGTCTGTTGCTTACTCTGATAAAAATGTAAAAATCTGTGCTTCTCATGCTGGTTTAACTTTAGGAGAAGACGGAGCAACACACCAAATCCTTGAAGATATTGGTTTAATGAAAATGTTACCGGGAATGACTGTAATCAATACTTGCGATTACAATCAGACCAAAGCTGCAACATTAGCTTTAGCTGAACACCATGGACCTGCATACTTACGTTTTGGACGTCCGGTTGTACCTAACTTCACGCCTGCTGACGAACCATTCGTAATTGGAAAAGCAATTTTATTAAACGAAGGAACTGACGTAACCATTGTAGCAACAGGACACTTAGTTTGGGAAGCTCTTATTGCTGCAGAAGCTTTAGAAGCAAAAGGAATTTCTGCTGAAGTAATCAACATTCACACTATCAAACCTCTTGATGAAGAAGCGATCCTTAAATCATTATCAAAAACAGGATGTGTAGTAACTGCAGAAGAACACAACATTCTTGGAGGTCTTGGAGAAAGCGTTTCGAGAGTATTAGCTTTAAACACTCCTGCTCCACAGGAATTTGTTGCCGTTAAAGATAGTTTTGGTGAATCTGGAACTCCAGAACAATTAATGGAGAAATACAAACTAAACAATCAGGCGATTGTTGAAGCTGTAGAAAGAGTTATTAAAAGAAAATAAATTTTCAGTTTTTCTTTACAATAAAAAGAGGCTGTCCGAAATTTTGGACAGCCTCTTTTTTTAACAATTTTTATAAGATTTAATACCACGATATCTCTTGCGGATATGTAGTTGATGAGGAGGCATATTTCCATTGAATATTCCCAGAAACGTTAAAATTAACATACTGAGGAAGAGCAGGAGCTCTAAATCCCCAAGTTGCCAATAAAAAAGTCTTCTGTCCATACATCAGAGTATTTGTATCAAGACTGCTAAAAAACCATGGACCATATTCACCACCAACTGTACTTGTCAAACTATATAAATAAATATGCCAGGGTGTTGTTGTATCCTGTTTCCATGTACACCTCCAAAATGAACAAGATTTATATTGCAAAGTATATCGCACATACATTTTACTAGTAGATATTTGACCATTTATTACGATTGTTTCATTAAATAAATCTAAAACATATCTATTGTTATTTGGCAAACCTACAACGTATGTTTTACTTCTGTTTTCATTTGGTATAACATCCCTTCCAGTTAAACTTGTGCGACTTTTAGAATCCGAATAATTCAATAATTTACCATAAACTTCTAAATTGTCTTTTAAAGAAATAAGTTCTTGAGTACTTTTATCAACATCCTTATTTTCTAGTATATAAAAAGCACGCTCATTAAGCCATAAAACCTTGTTTCCTATTTTAAGTTTTGAATCAGCATTTAAGATAGCTTTCAAACCATCTGAATAAATTATTCGTGAATCAGACAAAATATCTTCTTCCATTTCAACAGAATTATCAGCCGCATTATTCAACAATGACTCAAGTCCTTTCTTTGAAATCCAGTTCTGAACTTCTTTAGAGGATTTCATTTCCGATACTTCAGAATATTCTTTAATAAAAGATTCTTCATTTTTAAAAGACAGCATTTTTCCATCTAATACTGAGGAAGACAAATTTGATACTGGAGTGCTATTAGACTCCATCTGATCTTCATTGCTACATGAAATTGTAATTAACAAAACAAACAACCCGATTAATTTTTTCATTTTTTATAAGTTTAATATTACAAAACAAATATAATCTTTTTCTTAAATTAAACACATAAAAATAATAAAAAAATAAGTTTTAACTTATATAAACATAAAAAAACCTCGAAATTAACATTTCGAGGTTTTTTATTTTCCAATCTCAATATTTTATTTTTTTGCTGTTACCGTAGTAACTTTAATCGTATTATAATCTTTATCAAGATGAATCTTTTTTCTGCCTGATGTAGTATAATCATATTCATTCCTTGTTACACCATTTTCTGTTATAGTTTTCAAAAACGAAGGAATCCCTCTTGGCTCACTATTCAACGCTTCATTTATATTAGGTGTTGTCGGATCATCTTCTACAGCAAAAGCTTCAAATGGAAAGTACTTACTTGGCCCGTAATTTACCTCTACACCATTTTCCATAACCCTGCCCACTTTTCCGGCTGGCTTTGTAATTTCTAAAAGAGTTGTATACCCATCTCCATCATCATCAATATCCATAAAATCAGCAATACCATCACCATCTGTATCATCAATTAAATTAGCAGGTGGATTAGGATACTTTACCTTGTCTCTAAAATCATAAACATACCCATCCCCATTAATATCTTCATTAAAATCCAAAACTCCATCTCTATCGTGATCTAACCTTTGTATAGCATATAATTTAACACTAAAAACAATAGGAGTATATGCTTTAATCAAACCCGAACCTGTTTCATAATAAGCCAACCCAGAAGGCAAAAACATTACGCCTGCACCAAAATCAGTATAAGTAATTGTACCATCAGCATTTACAGGTTTAGCCTTCCCTGCTTTAAACTTAGGCATAATCTCCTTCCAACCATCTCTAAGTAATGGATCATCTAAATAAAAAACTCTTCCTAAGTTATTAGATGTGTCAAAAACTGTCCCATCCAACAAATTACCAACATAAGATGCATTAATTCCATCAACATTACATGGTGCCTCTCCAATTCCTTCATTGAGTACTAAATAATAAACTTTATAGGTAATATCATCATTATAAACATCTCTGGACTGCAAAGGGTAAACAGTCTGGTCCCATATAGAAGTTTGTGTTCCCCCTTCAGGAATCTTACTTATCTTTATATCAAAATCTGCTGTAACCTCTTCAATATAATTGTTTTTTAGATATTTTTCAATCGAATCATTATCAGCCTTAAATTGTTCTGTATAATCCTTCAAAGGAACGGTTACAACATCATCATCATCATCATTTTTATTACAGGAGACCAAAGCAGCACCAGCAGTTAGTAAAATAAAAAAATATTTAAATTTATTCATTATTGTTAATTTTTTAGGTGCGCAAGATACAATATTGATTTATTTTTGTAAAGAATTTAACTCCGATTTTAGAAAAATTATGAGAATAGATAAATACCTCTGGTGCGTGCGATATTACAAGACACGAAATATGGTTACTGAGGCCTGTAAAAAGAACCATGTCACCGTAAATGGTCAGGTAGCAAAACCTTCTAAAGAAGTTTTTCCTACAGACAGAATCACATTTAGAAAAGATCAGATTACACAAATTATAACTGTACTGGATATCCCCGAAAGTCGTGTCGGAGCAAAACTTGTCGACATATATCGTAAAAACGAAACACCGCCGGAAGCTTATGCACATTTAGAATTATTAAAACTATCCAAAGAACATTACCGTAAAAGCGGAACAGGACGACCAACTAAAAAAGACCGAAGGGATATTGACGAGTATGGTAATGAAATTTTTGATGATGAAGAGGAAAATTAAATTCCGATTTTTAAATCTCAAATTACAAAATTACAACTATAAAATTCCCTTCCTTACATTGGAATTTGGAATTTAAAGGTTTGAAATTTCTTTATAAAATTGGAATTTGGAACTTTTATATTGGAATTTTTAAATTTGTACATTAGCAAAAAAATAAATTATGAGCCAGAACATCATCTTAACCAATCAGGAAATTGAACATAAAATAAAACGTATCGCCTATCAGATTTATGAGACTTTTGTTGATGAAGATGAAGTTGTGATAGCCGGAATTGCGACCAACGGATGTATTTTTGCAGAAAAAATTGCCTTAGCCTTAAGCAACATATCTACTCTTAAAATTTCTTTATGTGAAGTTATCATAGACAAACAAAATCCTCAGTTACCCATACAAACTTCTTTGGCTATATCTGAATACGAAAACAAAGGTCTGGTACTTGTTGATGACGTCTTAAATTCAGGAACTACTTTAATATACGCTGTTCGCCATTTTCTCGACGTTCCATTGAAAAAATTTAAAACAGCAGTACTTGTTGACCGAAATCACAAAAAATATCCTGTAAAAGCCGATTTCAAAGGAATTTCGCTCTCTACATCTTTATTAGAACACGTAAAAGTTGTTTTTGATGAAAACGGAGGTAATTACGCTTCTTTAAGCTAATATCTCAAGAATATCCTGAACTGTTTCCTCAACGGTTTTATCATCGACAGAAACTTTATGTTGCGCATGGTTGTAATAAAAGCTTCTGTCGAACAAATGTTTCGCGATAAACTCTCTCATTTCCTCCTCATCCATATTCGCAATTAGCGGACGCTTACTTTTATTATATACTAGTCTATTATATAAAGTATCTATTGAAGCTTTTAAATAAATTGAGATAACATCATCTCTCTTTAATAACTCATGATTATTAGCGTAACATGGTGTTCCGCCACCCAAACCTATTATGCTGTTTTCTGAAGATTGAAGTAATTCCACAAACATTTCATGCTCTAATTTTCGAAAATAGATTTCCCCATGCTGCTCAAAAATCTCTTTTATAGACAAATTTGCTTTTTTTTCGATGCAATTATCTAAATCCAGAAACGGAATATTGGTGGTTTTTGATAAATTTTGGGCAATTGTTGACTTTCCGCAACCCATATAACCTAATAATATGATTTTTTTCATTTTAATAAAACCTTATAAACTAAGACATTGTGAAATTTGGTTAAAAAAAGACAAATTTATAATAATTTTGCTTGGAAATAATAAAATAAACTCCTTATATTTGCACCCGCGTTCAAGACACATAATGACTCGATAGCTCAGTCGGTAGAGCACATCACTTTTAATGATGGGGTCCTGGGTTCGAGCCCCAGTCGGGTCACAAATTTTGTGATTAACAAATTAAGTTTCTTGAAGCAATGACTCGATAGCTCAGTCGGTAGAGCACATCACTTTTAATGATGGGGTCCTGGGTTCGAGCCCCAGTCGGGTCACAAAAGGTCGAGTATTCATTTACTTGACCTTTTTTCTTTTTCGGCCATGTGGAGAAACGGTAGACTCGCCATCTTGAGGGGGTGGTGCTCGCAAGGGCGTGAGGGTTCAAATCCCTCCATGGTCACAAAAAAGGTAAAATACTTTAAAAAGTATTTTACCTTTTTTTTATTATTAAATCGAATAATCCAAAAGCCGCAAGCTGCGTATTTTTTGTATTTTTATACCTAAATAAATCCTTTAAATGCGATTCTACTTCAACACTGAACATTTAAAAAATGAAATTGAATATCCCCGGCGATACCAATCTCAAAATTTACCAAAAAGTTCGGTTGCCGTTTTTCTTATCATCCTACTATTTCTATTAGCATTCAAACCATTTGGAGTTTATGATCCTGAGCTCAGGATGCATTATTTTTTTATTTGCTTTTTACATGCTTTAGCACCAGCTCTCATTTTGTTTATTTATTTTAGAGCATTGAATTATGTCAGAAAAGTCAAAAATAAAACCCAGTGGAATTTACTTAGAGAATATATCTATATTGGAATTTTATTTGTTCTTATTGGCATTACCAGTTTTTTAATGCGTGATTTACTTTACACTAATTCTAACAACTGGTCGTTGAAATATCTTTTTGAAGAAATTAGAAATTGTCTTGTTGCTGGTGTGTTTTTTTATTTTTTTCTAAGATTATCTAGTTATTATTTGGAGTCCAAAAAAGGTTCACCATTCATACTTCAATTTATTCCACTTCAAATTGAAGCCGAAAAAGCAGCTTTACTATCAAATATTTTTATTAGCACTCAAGTAAAACAAGATGATTTTAACCTGAATATAGATCAGTTGCTTTTTGTAAAAGCTGATGGAAACTATATCGAGTTGACAAAATCAATTGGCAGCCAAACAACCACAGAAGTAAAAAGAATTTCTTTAACTCAATTTGAAAGTCAAATAACAGATTATCCACACTTTTTTAGATGCCACAGAACCTATTTGATCAATATGTTTAAGATTGAAAAAGTATCCGGAAACTCACAAGGATATTTTCTTTCATTCAATGAAACTGATATTAAGATTCCAGTTTCAAGAAAGCAGGTTGAGAGCTTCAACACATACTATCAGGAGCTTCGAAGCCAATGCATTACTTAGCTTGTTATTCATCACAAAACCTAGTTATCAGTAACAAGCCTCAGATTACTATATTTTCTTACTGTATGTTTGCCATCAATAACACAAAACAAAAATTATTATGACAACTGCAACAGCATACATGAATGATGATTCCGGGTCTTCGAAAAAACTTCTTTATATTGACAACATCAAAGCTCTTCTTACCATACTAGTGGTACTTCATCACACTTTTATTGCTTATAGTTCTTCTGAAGGCTGGTACTATAATGAAGAAACTAGTTTTTTAGGAATGCGTATTTTTACAACAGCATGCATTAGTATCAATCAATCTTTCTTTATGGGCTATTTCTTTCTATTGGCAGCCTATTTTACCAGCTCTTCCTATTCTAAAAAAGGAATCTCTAAATTCATTAAAGAAAGGCTAATTCGACTTGGAACCCCAATATTATTCTACTGTTTCATTCTTACCCCATTTATGTGTTACTTGGTTTACTATTTTGGGAGGGAGCATCATATTACTTTTTTCGAATATTTAAGTGGCTACAACAACTGGATTGACTTAGGTGTGACATGGTTCATAGCTGCTTTATTGCTATTCACGTTACTTTATGCAACAGCAAAAAAGATGTTCAAAATTACTTTCGACAAACTTATAACTGTACCTAATTCCCGCTCTATACTATTATTCTCAATAGCTCTGGGTATTATTAGTTTTTTGGTTAGAATTATATTTCCTGTTGGATGGATTCTTAAACCAATAGGATTTAAGCCAGGACATTTCCCACAATATATTGCACTGTTTAGTATCGGTTTACTGGCTTCAAAAAACAATTGGTTTGATCAACTTTCAGGAGAAACAGCTAAGCAACTCAAAAAAGTAGTATGGTTTTGTCTATTATTTTTTCCGGTATTTTTTATTGTGAAATTTAAACTCAATGCACCTTCTTCCTGGTTTTCGGGAGGTTTTCATTGGCAGGCATTGTTATATGCAGTATGGGAACAAATGATTGGTATTTCGATTATGATAACGCTTTTAATTAAGGGAAAAAGAAACTGGAATAAAACGTCAAAACTGCTAAATAAAGCCTCACGCAGCAGTTTTGCGGTATACATTTTTCATCCGTTAATTATAGTCGTTTTTATATTATGTGTGAGAAATTGGGATATTGAACCTGCAGTAAAAATTTTGGTCATGACTCCCTTGATAATAATAAGCAGTTTCATATTTGGTTCACTTGTTTTATTGATTCCGGGAGTAAAGAAAATTATTTAATATCCTATTTAAGTAGATCACAATTTCAAAGCGCATACCTTATAATAACAAAGGGTGCGCTTTTTTTTATTATCCAATTATACTATTTCTTTCCAACAATAAGGGATCAAACTGGGTTCCTATTGTTGATGAATGCATGCGATGGTTAGTTCAGACAGTTTACATCAACTTTAGAATACGGGCGATGTTAGTTTCCTTTTTTCACATTCAATTTGTGGCAGGACTGGAAGGAATTGTATTTTCTGGCAAGACAGTTTTTAGATTACGAACCCGAAATTCATTATCCGCAGATTCAGCTGTAAGCGGGTACAAATAAAGCCTAAATGCTGTTTGTTGTAGTCAAATTGCTTTTATTGTTTTGCATATTCTCTTAACCAGGCAAAGAACAGGATAAAGCAAACTGAAATATAAAAACGCTAAGTGATTAATCTAACATTCGCAATAATTAGTGTGTTTTCTCAAAATTTTATAGGATTTTATAAAACCACATTACGATTGGTTACAAATTACTTTAGCGGCAGACTTGGCTAATTTGATTGGTAACGAACTTTTAGTCCCTTTGCTTCGCAGAATTGCGCCTTCAAATAACATGATCACCTGGGTAGCCAGCGATTCACTTTCCTTAATTTTTGCCTTTAACAGATACTGTTCAATGAGCGCCTTTAGTGCATTGGTATGGGCATCGCAGGCTGATTCTATTTCTACGGCCTTATGGGCATACTCTGTTTTTGCATTCATTGCAAAGCAACCGTCAAGATTGCCAGCATCCACTAGTTCTACAAGAAAGTCAAAAATCATTAAAGCCTTATCAACTGGGTTGCCTAATGTAGATTTTTCTATAAAATCAATTATTGCTCTATATGTGATTTGGTGGTAATAATTAACAGTAGCAATAATTAGTCCCTCTTTTGATGTGAAGTGTTTGTAAAGTGTTCGTTTGGATATTCCAGTATTATCAACGATGGCATCTACACCGGTGGCATGAAAACCATTCTTGTAAAAAATGGCATAAGCGATTTTAATCATTTCATCCCTTTTGGGGGACTTTGAAGCTTGATTTGTTTTTTTTTCCATGACTAAAAGAATTTTATTGCAAATGTAAACTAAACGGTTTACATTTGCAATAAGTAAACAGATCTGTTTACACTCTGTAAACATAAATGTAAAAAACATACATAATTTAAATATTTTCAAAATGAAAGAAAGAAATAAAATGGGAACTGCGGTAGTAACTGGTGCATCGTCAGGTTTAGGTGAGGTATTTGCCGAAAAATTGGCAAAACGTGGTTATGATTTAAAATTAGTAGCACGCCGTAAAGATAGATTGGATTCAATCGCCCAAAAATTAGAAAGCAAATATGGAATTAAGGCAACCAACTTAGTGGCGGATTTAGGTCTAGATACAGATTTAGAAAAAGTGGCTGAAGAGTTAAGAAATGACAAGAGTATAACATTGCTTATTAACAATGCAGGTACTTCTACACTTGCATCAGTTACCAACACTAGCGTGATCAAACAAAAGGAAATGGTCAATGTAAATATAACTGCGGTAATGCTATTATCGAATGCTATTTTACCATCTTTTTTAGAGAAAAATGAAGGAACCTTAATTAATATAGCTTCAGTACTTGGATTTTATTCCCTGCCAATAAGTGCTGTCTACAGCGGTACAAAAGGTTTTGTAGTTCAGTACACCAAAGGGCTGCAGGAAGAAGTAAAAGGGACAAATATCCGTGTTCAGCTGGTAAATCCTGCTACTACTGCAACAGAATTATGGGAAGTTGGTGGCGTTCCACTATCTGCATTGGAACAGTCAACAATAATGACAGCTGAAAATTGTGTTGATGCCATTCTTTCTGGACTGGATCAAGGCGAATTACTGACACATCCGTCTGTAAACGATCAAAATCTAATTGATGCTTATGAAGATGCCCGTATAAAATTAATGCAAGGTTCACAAAGCGGTCAACCTGCGGAACGATATAACAAAATCTAGAAATTTAGACCTACAGCATTTTGCTTATAGAGTTCTGGAAAAATGTTCTTAAAGAATTAAACAAATTTTAAATAAAAATGAAAACAATAATTTTAAACCAAACAGGCATTGTTGATAATCTGCAATATATAGAAAGTGCAAAACCAACTATTAATAGTAATGAAGTTTTGGTAAAAACAATTTCATTAAGTGTAAACGTAATTGATTATAAAGTAAGATCAAATGATGGAGCGCTTAATTGGATTCTTGGTACAGACAGACCCGCAATTATTGGTTGGGATTTGTCAGGAACCGTAGTTGAAGTTGGTGATGATGTGACCGATTTCAAAATTGGTGATGACGTTTTCGGAATGGCGAATTTCCCTGGAAAAGGGAACGCTTATGCCGAATTTGTTGCAGTTCCATCTGCACATTTAACCTTAAAACCCGCAACTATTTCCCATCAGGAAGCGGCATCAGCTACACTTGCTGCGCTTACCGCTTGGCAAGCTTTGGCAGAAAAAGGTAATGTAAACAAAGGAAATAAGGTCTTAATTCACGCGGCATCGGGCGGTGTAGGACATTATGCTACACAAATTGCCAAACATTTTGGGGCTTATGTAATAGGAACATCATCGGCGAAAAACAAAGAATTTGTTTTACAAAATGGCGCGGACAAACATATAGATTATACAACAGAAAATTTTCAGGAAATAGTTTCAGATGTTGATTTTGTTCTTGATACCGTTGGAGGTGATACGATTTTAAAATCTTTAGAGGTAATAAAAGAAGGTGGTACGATTATTACCATTACAACCAGCAGTTTGTCCGACGAAATACTTGAAAAAGCAAAATCAAAACAGGTGAATTTATCATTTTTGCTTGTACAGTCATCTGGTGAAAATATGCTGCAGCTTGCACAGCTATTGGAAAATGGCACCATTAAATCGCACGTATCCAAAATATTTACTTTTGACCAAATGGGAGATGCACATTTACATTTAGAAAAAGGTAGAACTGTGGGTAAAATTGTAGTTAACCTTTAAAGAGCATAAACAAAATAAATAATTATAATACTTTTTCGCATATATCTTTACAATGGTTTTTAATATAAATAATAGAAACCAAAACCTAGATATATGCGAAATTTTTAAAATGAAAAATGAAAAAACTAATCAATATTTTAGTAGTGCTTGCAATTATCCCTTTATTGGTTTTAGGTACAGTAAATGTATTTGCTCCTTTAAATACTTTTGAATTGTATGGCATTAAACCATTAGGCATAATGACTTACAGTACCTTTAGAGGAGCCATCGGCGGTATGCTTATAGGAGGCGGGCTAATAATGCTTATGGGCTTAATTACCAAAAACAAAACTTGGTATCAAGCATCTTTATTACTAATAGCTGTAATATTCATTTGCAGAATTATTAGTGTAGTATTTGATGGTTATACAAATGATTTATTACCGGCAGGTATAACCGAATTGTATATTATTGTTGTAATGTATTTTGCATCAAAACAACTAGATCATTCTAAAAAGTAAGCTAAAAAGGATTGAGATATTATTGCAAAAGCTACGAAATAAATAGCAGCTAAAAATAGGTATTTATCTAAAAATTTAAGGTCATTATCACAAAATTGATAACTTAAGTAACCTAGAATAATATAAAAGCAGAGGTGAAATAAATTTTTAATATTGTAGAAACAAAAAGAGCATGCAAAATAGTATTGCACGCTCTTTAATTTTTATATCAAATACTTTAGAAAAAAACCAGTTTTAAAAACAATATTTCCCTACATTATATGCAACAAAACTAAATATTAAAGTTTACCGCAGCTTAACCGTTATCAAACTACCTGACCTTAACAACAACTTTCCCTTTTGACCTTCCAGTTTCAATGTAAGACAATGCTTCATTAGCTTGCTCAAAGGGAAACACTTTATCAATGACCGGTTTAATAATTCCTGCTTCTATTAGTTTGGTTATTTCTCCCAATTGTTTTCCTTCTGGTTTCATAAACAGGAATTTAAAAGATACATTCTGTTTCTTTACTTTTTTTCTTACACTAAAACTTAAAAGTTTAATTACCAATTTCAAAGGCCAAGACAAACCAAGTGCATCGGCAAATTCAGGCGTTGGTGGTCCGACCAGAGAAATTAATTGTCCGCCAGATTTTAGAATTCGAAGTGATTTTTCAAGAATTTTTGAATCTTTATTGCTGTGCAATACCAAATCGTAGTCTTTCAATTTAGTTTCAAAATCTTCTGTTTTGTAGTCAATAATTAAATCAGCACCGAGACTTTTTACTAAGTATGTATTTTTTGAGCTTGTAGTTGTTGCTACAAAAGCACCTAAATGTTTTGCTAATTGAATAGCGAATGCACCCACGCCACCTGAACCTGCCTGAATAAAGACTTTTTGACCTTTTTTAATTTTTCCTATTTCTACAAGTGCCTGCCAAGAAGTTAAACCAACTAACGGAATGGAAGCAGCTTCTTCCATTGAAAGATTTTTGGGCTTGAATGCTACATCATTTTCAGCAATAGAAATGTATTCAGCATAAGTACCTAGATGATGATCGCCTGAACTAGAGTAAACTTCATCTCCAACTTTGAACTTAGTAACTTTTGCACCTGTTTTTATGACTATGCCTGCCACGTCACGTCCCAATAGAAAAGGCGGTTTCATAGGTAGAAAAAGTTTGAAATCCCCATTTCGTATGAGTATATCTATCACATTAACACCTGCCGAATGTACTTGTACCAATACATCATTTTCATTTACAGTAGGTTCAGCCCAATCCGTTAAATGTAATTTTTCTTTCTTGCTGTATTTTTTTACTATGAATGCTTTCATCAGTTCTATTTTTTACTTTGATTATTGAATTTGTTTACCTTCTTTTACAAAAGTGATTGTTTCAAAAACATCATAAGCATCAATTGCTGAACAGTAGATAGCAATTCTGTCAGAAAGTTTTTTAATTACTTCGCTTTTAAAGAATTTTTCCATTTCGCTTTTATTTGCAAAACCAAGCATAATAGAAGCTTGAAACTGATCTGCCTTATCATTGTCATGGGCTACATTTGGCGTGTTCCATTGTTTTTCTTTCCAGGGATTATAAACTTTATTTCTCAATTCTTTAAGTATTCCAGTATTGGCAAGTATAGGCGTAAGTTCATCATTTATAAACTTTTTAAAATCGGTATCGCTTACACTGTCCTTTTTTCTAAAAAAAACCATTGCATTTGCTCCAATTTTAGTATCACCATCTGCTACTTTGTACCAATAAGAATGAGGATAGGCGGCATAAAGAATGGTTCGTTTAAACAGATTTACTTCATCGGCATAAGCCAATTTATTTTGTTTTTTACCTCTAAATATTGAAAATAGATTTTTTAATGTAACATCAGCTACACCATCAATTTTACGATTTTGAGGAATATTCGTTTCGACCCCAATGATTGCTGGCCATAAACCTGTATTGTTTTCTGCAAAATGTATTTGGCGGTATTCCAAAAGTCCTTTATTTGCAGAAATTATCTTTGAATGTGGCCCTTTCCAACGGTCCATTCCATCCTGACGCAATTTATCTGTTCGCATCCATAATAATATCGACGAAGATATATGTTTTTCTGATTTTACATTTGTTGCAACCTTTAGAGGTTCTGCCCTTTGAGCATTAACATCAAATAATGTAACTATACTCAGGATAATTCCTAATGATATATTTTTCATTTTATTTAGTTAAAAATGGTATAGCTTTTTCAAGAAATTCTTCATGATATTGAAAAATACCACCATGTCCTGAATTTGGATAAATTATTACTTTTTCAGCATTAGGAAACCGAATTGCTAAATCATACGAATTAGGCGTTGGCACCATTCTGTCATTATCGCCATTTACTACTAATACGGGATG
Source organism: Flavobacterium flavigenum (assembly GCF_027111255.2). Lineage (NCBI taxonomy): Bacteria > Pseudomonadati > Bacteroidota > Flavobacteriia > Flavobacteriales > Flavobacteriaceae > Flavobacterium > Flavobacterium flavigenum. The sequence continues at coordinate 1,895,126 of NZ_CP114285.2, forward strand.
TTTGAAAACACTTAAATCAGCGGGCTTGTCATGTCCCCATGTTTCGATGGCTTTAAGCTGATTTTTCAACACACTGAGTTTTACTTTCTCATCACGGTTTTCAGTTCTTTCTTTTAGACGTTTTAGAAAATCACGAGCTGCTTCTTTACCTACTTTGTTTTGAGTAAAAAACAGATAAAATTTAGGATCCCTGAATGTAAACAGACCTTTGAAAATATCCTTATACGTTAAACCAACCACATCGCTAACCCCTTTTCCACCTCTTGATCCGGTTCCCGCAAGAATAATTTTACGAGCTAAAGTCGGTTCTTGCAAAAGTAATTCTTGCGTAATAAAACCACCCATAGAAAATGCCACAATATCCACTTGTTTGTATCCCAACGCATGAATAAAAGCAATAGCATCTTTAGACATATCAGCAATACTTGTTCCTTGCTCACCTGTTGTAGCACCAACGCCACGATAATCAAAAGAAATAATTTGACGGTGTTTGGCAATAGAATCCATAATTCTTGGATCGCAATTATCAAGGTTTGCTGTTAGGTGATTAAAATATATGACCGGTATATCTCCTTCTTTTCCATAAGATCGGTAAGCAAATTTTATTCCGTTAGCTTCAATAAACTGAGTGGGTACAGTAGCATAAGTGTATTCTACACTTTGTGAATTTGATGTAGTCATAATTTCATAATTATTTGATTGTGAAATATTTGATTGTGAAAATAGATTACTAATATAACCTATTAACAGAAAAACTGCAATTAAATACTTTTTCATTTTATTTAGTAATAGTATTATTAATGAAAGTATTAATATAAGTAGTTGTCAATTCCGGATATTGATAATGCGGTGCATGACCTGCAGCATGAAAAATAATATGTTGTAAAGTTGGTGCTTTTTTCAATAATGGAAACCAGTTTTCTACTGCAAATGAAATGTCATTGTCGCCTGAAATTACCAATACAGGAGTTTGCAATGTTTTGTAGCCTTCTCTAAAATTATCTTTGTCTTCTGTCAATTGTGGTGTGGCTGCAAAATAGCGTTGGAGTATTTCAGGCTTAACCGGTACCTTTGATTCGTCATATCTTTGAGCAATACGCTGTAAAGATGCGATTCCGGCTGCACTACTTTTTTCTGATGTTGGCTCGAAAAACAAGGTAATAATATCTTCCGGAGTATAGGTAGGCTGCAATGCTTTTTCTAAAAATAATGGAGAAAGAGGAGCATCGTTTTTACCCATTGGATTGCTGCCAATTACAATGGTACCTAACACTCTTGTTGGATAAAGGAAAGTAGCGTATTGAGCTATCAAACCACCATAAGACCAGCCTCCAACAAAATATTTATCGAAATTTAGGTGGTCTGCCATTTTTGTTACCTCAGATGCAACTTCGTGCAAATCAACTGGTAATTCCCCTTCCGAATATCCAATACCTGAATAGTCAAAAGTAACTACTGTGTTATTTTTTGCTAATAAATCAAGAAAAAGGGGATCCCAAGTATCTAAAGTCCCTCTAAAACGATTTGCCAAAATTAGCGGTGTACCGTTACCTATTTTACGGTAAGCAATTTGTTTGTTGTCAATATTTGCATATTGTGTTTCTGTTGTTAATTCATTGTTTCCCATTTTTTTTTATTTTAATTTTAACTTTTTGATTTATTTGTTTAATTGCTTAAGAACATTTTTTTCCAGGACCCCATAAGCAAAATGCTGCAAATTAATCAAGACAGAAGTACCTTTACCTACAATATTTCTAAATTTCGGCTTAGCTGTTTGAACTACTTTCAGTACTTTTTCTGCAACCATTGCAGGATCTTCGGCTTTATCTACCAAATCATTTGTAAATTTTTCAATTTTATTTCTCAATGAATTGTAGTCTTCAATTTTGTTCGTTGGTGATGACGAATTATCTAGAATACTGGTTTTGAAAGCAGCTGGCTCAATCATTGCAACGTTAATATTAAAGCCATCTAATTCGTATCGCAAAGCCTTAAAGTATCCTTCAAGTGCATGTTTAGAAGCTGCATAATAAGCTGCATTTGGAAATGCTACCAAACCAATAATAGACCCGACAGTTATTATTTTGCCAGATTTTTGTTTTCTAAAATGAGGTAACATTGCGTTGGTAACTTTGATTGTACCCCAAAAGTTCGTTTCCAATTGTTTTCTTCCCAATTCAATCGGCGTTTCTTCCGCAATTCCAGAAACCAAAAATCCAGCATTGTTGATAAGAATGTCCAATTTGTTTACTTCCGTAAAAACTCTATTTGGCAAACTGTTTATTGATTCTTCTGAATCTAAATCTAAAGAAATTAGTTTGAAAGGTAATTTTGATGCGTACTTTTCTGGATTACGACTTGTACCAATTACATTATAACCCTTTCTGTGAAGCTCGTTTGCGATAAGCAAACCAAATCCGGAAGAAGCCCCTGTTATTAAAATATTCTTACTCATTTTATTTGTTTTAAAATTTATGTTGTAATTTTACTTGCAAATTGCAAGTGTAAATATACAAACAACTTTCAAAATGCAAGTTAAATTTTGAAGTATTTTTAATTTATTTTATGGAAACAAGTAAAAAAAGGTCAGAATGCCCATTGAGCTGCTCATTGGATGTGTTTGGAGACAAATGGTCCTTACTAATCATCAGGGATCTAATATTTTATAAAAAAGGCACCTACAATGACTTTTTAAAATCGGAGGAAGGCATTGCTACCAATATTTTGGCATCAAGACTAAAGGCATTGGAAGAAAACGGCATTGTTGAGAAATCAGCACACCCAGACAGTAAAGCGAAAAATTTGTACAAACTGACAACAAAAGGAATAGATTTATTGCCTATAATTATGGAAGTTTATATTTGGTCGGATAAATATTTTACAATGCCATCAGAGATAAAGGAGATAATTAAAGAAGCCAAAAAAGACAAAGATAAATTTGTAAAACAGATAACAAAAGAGCTGAAATCAAAATAACTAAAAGAATCTTCAAACAACGGACAGAAAAACTATAAACTGCAATCGCAGTTATGCTTAATTATTTTATAGTTGTCACATTCTAAATCCTCTTTTTTGAGAAGAAAATTTTTGTTGAAAAAATAAGGAAACCTGTGCAATTGCTTCCTTTAATGTCGGAATTGAATTTATTGAAAGGTTTTTTAGTTCCGGCTTCTGTAAATTGTTTACATGTATTGTTATCAGTATCTGCAAATTTTATAATTGTTGTTTTGTCGCTTCTATATCATTTACATTATACTCTGCGTTACAACTGTAACCAATAACTTCTTCACCTCCCTCAAATATCTTAATCAAATGCCAATTTCCAACAATATCCTCCGAAGCCAATCTTTTGGTTTCATTATCACTCGAACATGATAATATTCCTAAAAAGGAAATACTAAGTAATACTTTTTTCATAATTATATTTAGTTATAATTAATTTTTTTTAACCTAATAACCCAAACAACAATAGCAAATGCTCTAATTGAATCTTTAGAAACCTGAGAGGCAGATATTTAACCTAAAGATTTTAAAACCGGTTGGTTTATTTTACTTCGATCCTAAATTTCACCAGTATACACACAACAAATGTACTAATCGAAATATAAAACCTAGGAATTTACAATACCATCTAAACTCCCTTCCAACATTACAGATGACGAAGAGGATTGGATTAAATTATTTTTAACAAGAATAAAACTACTATAAAATTATTATATGTTATTTTTTCTAAAAACACATTCTTAAAATTTTACATTTTTCCTTACTTATTCCTAACTGACGTCATATGTTTTTAAAAATAACTACTAAAACGTTTTATTATATAAGGATTATTAATTTTACACAATTAATTATGTTTTAAAATAAAAATATAACTCTTTTTTTATTATTATTGTAAAGTATTGATAATTAAATTATCCTTAGTATTTACACAGTATTTTTAATATTTTGCAATGGAAAGAAGAGACGCACTAAAAAAGATGGCTTATTTGATGGGTGGAGCAATCTCTGCTACAACAATGGGTGTTTTATTTGAAAGTTTTACTGTATATAATCCCGAACAGAATTATGCCTATTCGTTTTTAGCTACAGATGAAGAAATTCTTGCCGAATTTGCCGAAATTATTTTACCTACAACAACAAATTCTCCCGGCGCAAAAGCTGCTGGTCTTGGTACTTTAATACCATTAATCATAAAAGACTGCTACCCTCCCAATCTTCAACAAGTCTTTAAGAGAGGCTATGAAGATATGCTGGCTTTCAGCAAAACGAAATTCAACAAAGAATTCCTAAGTCTTAATACTGAAGAAAAGAAACTTCTTATGAATGAATTAAAACAACAGACTATAGACAACAACAGAGAACCATCATTCTTTTTAATCGCCAGAGATTTAACTCTTTTAGGATACTTCTCTTCAGAAATTGGCTGTACAATCGCACGAGAATATTTGCCTATACCAGGCAAATACGATGGAAATGCAGACTACAAACCCGGACAAAAAGCCTGGGCAATATAGAGCCATAGCTTCCGAATCATTTTACTAATTTATTAAAAAGACATCGTGAATATCAATACCGATTTAAAAAAACAAAATACTTATGACGCCATTGTTATAGGTTCAGGAATAAGTGGAGGCTGGGCTGCTAAAGAATTAACACAAAAAGGCTTAAAAGTCCTGATATTAGAGCGCGGTAAAAACATAGAACACATTAAAGACTATGATTCCGCAATGAAAGCGCCTTGGGAAATAGCCTATTGCGGACAATTAACCCAGGAACAAAAAAGAACACATCCAGTACAAACCAGGGATTACCCATATCAACAAGCGAATGAAAGCTGGTGGGTGAATGATTTGGAATGTCCTTACACAGAAGACAAACGTTTTGATTGGTACAGAGGTTTTCATGTTGGCGGAAAGTCCTTAATGTGGGGGCGTCAAAGTTATCGTTTCAGCGATCTCAATTTCGAAGACAATAAAAAAGATGGCCACGGAAATGACTGGCCAATCCGATACAAAGATATTGCTCCATGGTACGATTATGTAGAAAAATTTGCCGGTATAAGTGGTCAAAATGAAGGCTGGCCTTTACTGCCTGATGGTCAGTTTTTACCTCCCATGGAAATGAACTGCGTCGAAAAATCCGTAAAAGAAAGAATCGAAAAACATTATAACAAATCCAGAATATTAACTATTGGCCGTAGTGCAAACCTTACTGTACCTCATCAGGGAAGGGGCAACTGTCAATATCGAAATTTATGCAGCAGAGGTTGTCCTTTTGGGGCTTATTTCAGCACACAGTCCTCTACCTTACCAGCTGCAATGGCTACAAAAAAATTAACGGTTCGCCCCTATTCGATTGTCAATCACATCATTTATGATAAGGAGACCAAAAAAGCTAAAGGCGTAATGGTTATCGATAGCGAAACTAATGAAAGTATGGAATTCTATGCCAAAATTGTTTTCGTTAATGGATCAACTTTAGGTTCCACTTTTATTTTACTGAACTCAACTTCTGAAGCCCACCCAAATGGTTTGGGTAATGGCAGCGGACAGCTTGGACACAATTTAATGGATCACCATTTCAGATGTGGTGCCGAAGGAACTGTTGAAGGTTTTGAGGATAAATACACTTATGGGCGAAGAGCCAACGGTATTTACATTCCAAGATACCAAAATTTTAAGGATGACAAAAGAGATTATTTACGAGGTTTTGGATATCAGGGTGCAGCAAGCAGAGGCCATTGGCACAAAGAAGTAGCCGAATTAGACTTTGGCGGTGATTTCAAAGAAATTTTATCAAGACCCGCAGAATCATGGACAATGGGATTAGGCGGTTTCGGAGAAATGCTGCCTTATTACGAAAACAAAGTGTACATCGACCATTCTAAAAAAGACAAATGGGGACAGCCTGTATTAGCAATTGACTGTGAATACAAAGAAAATGAAGCTAAAATGCGTGAGGATATGATGTATGACGCTGCAGAAATGCTTGAAGCTGCAGGTGCCAAAAACGTAAAAGCTTACGATAATGGCTGTTATCCTGGAATGACTATTCACGAAATGGGGACAGCCCGTATGGGAAATGCCCCTAAAGAATCTGTGCTAAACAAATGGAATCAGATGCACGAAGTAAGCAATGTATTTGTTACTGATGGTTCCTGCATGCCTTCAAGTGCCTGTCAAAATCCTTCATTAACCTACATGGCTTTGACTGCAAGGGCATGTGATTATGCTGTAAAAGAATTAAAGAAAAAAAACATCTAAATAAGGATTATCCAAATTATGAGAAAATTAAAAATGGGAATGATTGGCGGAGGCAAAAATGCTTTTATTGGAGCAGTACATCGCATTGCAGCCAACATGGATGGATTAATTGAACTGCATTGCGGTGCTTTTAGTTCTAATCCTGAAGTATCCCTTGAATCCGGTAAAGAATTAGGTTTGTCTCAGGATAAATGTTATCAATCCTACACCCAAATGATTGAAACCGAAGCAAAATTACCTTTCGAAGAAAGAATGGATTTTGTTTCGATAGTAACCCCAAATCATGCCCACTTTGCTCCTGCTATGCTGGCATTAGAAAATGGTTTCCACGTTGTTCTGGATAAACCCATAACTTTGAGCCTGGAAGAAGCAAAATTATTGGAACAAAAAGTAAAAGAAACGGGACTTTATTTATGTTTAACACATACTTACGCGGGCTATCCGATGGTAAAACAGGCACGCGAAATGGTCGCTAAAAATGATTTTGGAGCCATCAGAAAAATAATGGTGGAATATCCACAAGGCTGGTTGAGCACTGACTTTGAAAATGCCGGAAACAAACAGGCAGCCTGGAGAACAGATCCGTCAAAAAGCGGAATCAGCGGTTGTATGGGCGACATCGGAACTCATGCAGCACATTTAGCAGAATATATTTCAGGATTGAAAATTACTCAGATTTGTGCCGATATTAATACAGTTGTTGCCAACAGAAGACTGGATGACGACGGAAATGTATTGCTCAAATTTGACAATGGTGCCAATGGCATTTTGGTAGCCAGCCAAATTGCCGCCGGAGAAGAAAACAGCTTAAAAATTAAAGTATACGGAGAAAAAGGCGGTCTGGAATGGCACCAAATGGAACCGAATACTTTAATTGTAAAATGGCAGGACGCTCCTGCTCAGTTGTATCGTACCGGAAACGGGTATCTATCCCCAATTGCAGCTTTTAATACCCGAATTCCAAGCGGGCATCCGGAAGGGTATCTGGAAGCTTTTGGGAATTTATACAAAAATTTCGCATTGACTTTACAGGCAAAATTAGCAGGCAAGGAACCATCTGCAGAAATGCTTGATTTTCCAACAGTAAAAGATGGCGTTCGCGGAATGGCTTTTATAGAAAATGTAATCGCTTCCGGAAAATCAACTCAAAAATGGACTGAATTTATAATTTAAATCACAACAAATGACCACAATGCAAGGACCTGCGGTTTTTTTAGCCCAGTTTATATCTGATGAAGCTCCTTTTAATTCTTTAGAAGGAATTTGCCAATGGGCTGCCAATCTGGATTTTAAAGGAATACAAATTCCGACCTTAGATTCTCGTTTTATTGATTTGCAAAAAGCTGCAGAAAGCAAAACCTATGCTGATGAACTTACCGGAATTGTTGGTTCATACGGATTACAAATATCTGAACTTTCCACTCATTTACAGGGTCAGCTGGTTGCCGTTCATCCGGCTTACGATGATTTCTTTGATGGATTTGCACCACAGGCATTGCGCAGAAATCCAAAAGCCAGACAGGAATGGGCAGTACAGCAATTGCACTATGCCGCAAAAGCTTCCCTAAATTTAGGACTAAATGCGCATGCTACCTTTAGCGGTTCCTTATTGTGGCAGTATTTTCATCCCTGGCCCCAACGACCGCCCGGTTTAATAGAAGACGGATTCAAAGAACTGGCAAATCGCTGGCTTCCAATTCTCAATGAATTCGATAAAAATGGCGTAGATGTTTGTTATGAAATTCATCCGGGAGAAGATTTATTTGATGGCGAAACTTACGAAATGTTTCTCAAAGCCGTAAACAATCATCAACGAGCGTGCATTCTCTACGACCCATCCCATTTTGTGCTGCAGCAACTGGATTATATTCAGTATATCGATTTTTATCATGAACGAATCAAAGCCTTCCATGTTAAAGATGCCGAATTTAACCCAACAGGAAAACAGGGAACTTTCGGAGGGTATCAAAGCTGGCTGAATCGTGCAGGACGTTATCGCTCACCTGGCGATGGTCAGATTGATTTTAAAACCATTTTTAGCAAATTAGCACAATACGATTACAAAGGCTGGGCCGTAATGGAATGGGAATGCTGTTTAAAAAATCAGGATGACGGTGCCCGTGAAGGAGCCGAATTCATAAAAAAACACATTATCAAAGTAACTGATAAAGCTTTTGATGATTTTGCTGCGGTAGAAAGTAACTCAGAGCTTAACAGGAAAAATTTAGGATTATAAATTTGTTTAATTAATAGAATATGAAAATTAAAATTTTAGTTGCAATGATAGTTTTGGGCGCTTTATGCTCTTTTTCGAATTATGATTCAATTCCCGCAGAATACAATGTCATAAAGCAAACTAAACCATCTGAAGGAGAAGCTTTAATAAAAAAAGAAGATTGTGCTACCTGTCACAAAATAGATAAAAAAGTTGTAGGCCCCTCCTATTTAGATATCGCCAAAAAATATCCAATGAACGATAAAAACGTAAAGTATCTGACAGAGAAAATCACAAAAGGAGGTTCAGGCGTCTGGGGCGCAATACCTATGTCAGCTCATACTGCATTAAAAAAAGATGATGCAAAGAAAATTGCAATATACATTCTATCATTGAACAAATAAATTAAGACCTACATGGATCAGGATTTAAATAAAAATACAGAACCAGAATCGACTATACGCAGGGATTTTCTAAAAAAAGGAGTGTTGGCGACTGCCGCATTTATGATCATTCCAAGACACGTAATGGGCAGAGGCTTTGTCGCTCCCAGTGACAAATTAACAATTGCCGGTATTGGTGTTGGCGGAAAAGGAAGATCAGACATTTCATCTTTTGAAAGAAGCGGCATCGCAAATATCGCTTATTTGTGTGATGTTGATACAAGAAGAGCTGCTGATAGCGTAAAATATTATCCTAAAGCTAAATTCTACAAAGACTGGCGTGAAATGCTGGATAAAGAGCATAAAAACTTCGACGCGGTTTCTGTTTCTACACCCGATCATAATCATGCGATTCAGGCTTTTTCAGCTATGCAATTAGGCAAACATGTCTATGTGCAAAAACCATTGACGCATGATATTTATGAAGCACATATGCTTACTCAGGCAGCCTCTCGTTATAAAGTAGTTACTCAAATGGGAAATCAGGGATCCTCCAATGATGGTACCCGACTTTTAAAAGAATGGTATGATGCTGATTTAATTGGTGATGTGCATACGGTTTATGCCTGGACAGACAGACCCGTATGGCCTCAGGGAGTTCCGTGGTCAACCGCAAAAACCGAAATCCCAAAAGAATTAGATTGGGATTTGTGGCTGGGCACTGCTCCTTACAAAAATTATGTTGACAAATTAGTACCGTTCAACTGGCGTGGCTGGTGGGATTATGGAACTGGAGCATTAGGTGACATGGGATGTCATTTGATGGAAGCACCATTTTCCGTATTGAATCTAAAATATGCAAAAGATGTGCAATGCAGTGTTGGCTCCGTTTATGTAGATGAATTCAAAAGAGGCTATTTCCCCGAAAGCTGTCCACCTTCGAGTCATGTCACATTAACTTTTCCAAAAACCAATAAAACGAAAGGCGATATCAAACTGCACTGGATGGATGGCGGTATTCAGCCCGAACGCCCTGAAGAATTAGGTGCTAACGAAATCTTCGGTGATGGTGGAAACGGTACTTTATTTATTGGAACAAAAGGAAAAATGCTTTGTGATACCTATAGCGAAAATCCAAGATTATTGCCTTTAAGCCGTAACGAAAATCTAAAAATAAAAGAAAAATATCCTCGTGTAAAAGACGGTGCCAATGGCCATCAAAGACAATGGATAGAAGGATGTATTGCAGGCTATGGCAAAAAAGAACTGAGTTCACCATTTGAAATCGCAGGCCCTTTGACAGAAGCTTTATTAATGGCTAATCTTGCCGTAAGAGGCTACGATTTATATAAAGAAGTACTTGGTGAAGATGTGTATCCTGGACGTTCGGTTAAATTGCTTTGGGATAATGATGCCAAGAAAGTAACCAATGTAGATGATGTAAACCAATTTGTAAAACGCAATTATAGAGAAGGCTGGAAAAACCTGAGCTTCTAAAAAACAATAAAAGAATTAAAAAGTTAAACCATGAAAAAGATTATCACAGCAGTATTAGCATTCACTTTATTACAAACGCTACAAGCCCAAAAAGGATTCAAGCCTATTTTTGACGGAAAAACAACAACAGGCTGGCATACGTATGGTAAAAAAACAGCAAGTGCCGGTTGGAAGGTAGAAGATGGCGTATTGCATTTTGACCCTGAAGCTGCAAAAAATGGTCAGGGTGGAGATTTAGTAACGGATGCCGAATATGAAAATTTTCATTTAAAATTAGAATGGAAAGTTGCTCCAAATGCCAACAGCGGAATCATTTTTTATGTGAATGAAAACCCGCAAAAATATCCAAACACTTACGAAACCGGTTTAGAAATGCAGGTTTTGGATAATGATGGCCATCCTGACGGAAAAATAACAAAACACCGAGCCGGAGATTTATATGATTTAATTCAAAGCAAATCAGAACCGGTGAAGCCCGTTGGAGAATGGAATACTGCAGAAGTGGTTTGTAAAAACGGAAAACTGAGCTTGGTCTTAAACGGAGTTATTATTGTTGAAACGGTACTTTGGGATGACAATTTTAAAGCCCTGGTTGCAGGAAGCAAATTCAAAGCATGGCCAGCTTTCGGAACATTCAAAAAAGGAAAAATTGCTTTGCAGGATCACGGTAATAATGTATGGTATCGCAATATCTCTATTAAAGAATGGAATACTATGGAAACTACAACGGGCTGTAAATAATAACAGCCCAAATATATCTAACCAAAATAACCACAATATATGAATACAACTATTCGCATTAAATTATCTGTAATGATGTTTCTCGAATTTTTTATCTGGGGAGCATGGTTTGTTACTCTTGGCACTTTTTTAGGAAGCAACCTAAAAGCTTCCGGTTCAGAGACAGCAGCCGTTTTTTCTACCCAATCCTGGGGAGCCATCATTGCTCCTTTTATTATTGGCTTGATTGCAGATCGTTATTTTAATGCAGAGAAAATCTTAGGTATTTTACATTTAGCTGGTGCTTTTTTAATGTATCAAATGTATCAGTCGACAGATGTTGGAATGTTTTATATATATGTATTGAGTTATATGGTTTTGTATATGCCAACATTGGCTTTAGTAAATTCTGTAGCATTCAGTCAGATGAAAGATGCGGAGAAAGAATTTGCGAACATCAGGGTTTGGGGTACAATTGGATGGATTTTGGCCGGACTGTCGATTAGCTTCTTCTTTCATTGGGATTCAGCAGAAGCTGTTTCTAACGGATTGCTTAAAAATACATTTCTATTGGCCGGAATTGCAGCTTTGGTTTTAGGCTTATTGAGTTTTACTTTGCCAAAAACCCCTCCAAAAGTTAGTGAAGGAAAAATTAGAATTGCAGATATTATTGGCCTTGATGCATTAAAGCTTTTGAAAGACAAAAATTTCCTGATCTTTTTCATTTCATCAATCCTGATTTGTATCCCATTAGCTTTTTATTATCAAAATGCACATCCTTTTCTGACTGCCGCCGGAGTTGAAAACCCGACAGGAAAAATGGCTATAGGCCAGATCTCCGAAGCATTGTTTTTATTGTTTATTCCTGTATTTTTTGCCCGTTTTGGTTTTAAGAAAACAATTCTGGTGGGAATGTTAGCCTGGGCAATACGCTACGTTTTATTTGCTTATGGAAATGGAGGCGATTTGAGTTTTATGCTGATTACCGGAATCGCATTACACGGAATTTGTTATGACTTTTTCTTTGTTTCCGGACAAATTTACACCAATTCAAAAGCAGGCGAAAAATACAAAAGTGTCGCTCAGGGTTTGATAACGCTGGCCACTTACGGTATCGGAATGTTAATTGGATTTGCAGTTGCAGGCTGGATCACGGACAATTACAAAACTGCTGAAGGAGCAATCAATTGGGTAATGGTATGGATAATTCCTGCCGGAATCGCTTTTGCCGTATTCCTGATTTTTGCTCTTTTATTTCAGGAAAAAAATAAACTGGCAAATGAAATTTAAGTATTTTTAAAAATGAAAAAGATGAGTACAACTTTTAACAGAAGGACCGCTATAAAAGGTATTCTTGCCGGAACCGTTACTTTAGGCGTTCCGGCAGATTTATTTGCTTTGGCTAAGCCTGACGAAGAACTTAAATTAGATTCAATGCTAAAAGGAAAGATTAATCATTCGGTAGCGCGTTGGTGCTTTAACGATTTTGACATCGAAACACTTTGTTCAGAAGCTAAAAAAATAGGCATTACTGGTATTGATCTGGTGGGACCAAAAGACTGGCCGGTATTAAAAAAGCACAATCTTGTTTCGACTATGTGCAATGGTGCCGAATTAAATCTTGTGGACGGTTTCAACGATCAAAAATTTCATGGACAGCTAATTAAAAATTATACCGAAATGATTCCGCTGGTTGCTGAGGCGGGTTACAAAAACCTGATTTGCTTTAGTGGAAACACCAGAGGGAAAACCGATGAGGAAGGATGGAACAATTGTGTTCTTGGACTTCAAAAACTGATTCCACTGGCAGAAAAGCATAAAGTAACCCTGGTGATGGAATTGTTGAACAGTAAGATCAATCACAAAGATTATCAATGCAGCAAAACATACTGGGGAGTTGAACTGGCAAAACGAATCAACTCTGAAAATTTCAAACTGCTCTATGATATTTACCACATGCAGATTGACGAAGGGGATGTCATCCGAACCATTAGAGAAAATCATAAATACATTGCCCACTATCATACAGGCGGGGTTCCGGGGCGAAATGAAATTGATGAAACTCAGGAACTCAATTACAGCGCTATAATGAAAGCTATTGCTGAAACCGGTTTTACAGGTTTTGTGGGGCAGGAATTTATTCCGCTGCAAAAAGATAAAATAGCCTCTTTGAAAAAGGCAATTGCAATTTGTGATATTTAATTCAATATAAAAGTAACAATCATGATAAAGAGAAGAGATTTTATAATTAACAGCGGTTTGGCTTTGGGTGCATTGGCAATTGCTCCTTCCCTTGCGTTTTCGGCTAAGCCAAAAAGTATTGGACTTCAATTGTATACTTTGAGAACAGAATTTTCTAAAGATGTAAAAGGCGTTTTAGAACATGTGGCCAAATCGGGCTACAAAGAAGTAGAAACGTATGGATTCTCAGCTGACAAAGGTTTTTTTGGCACTTCTGCAAAAGATTTCAAAAAAATATTGGTTGATAACGGCCTTAAAGCGCCAAGCGGACATTATGATTTTAATTCTTTTATTAAAGATAATAATGCTGATTTTCTAAAAGCTTGTATTGAATGCGCTAATCAATTAGGAAGTGAGTATATAACTGTTCCCTGGCTGGATGAACAATTAAGGAGTGACTTAGACAGTTACAAACGAATTGCTCAAAAAATAAATGAGGCAGCCGTTTTATGCAAACAATCAGGATTAAAATTAGCCTATCATAATCATGATTTTGAATTTAAGAAGTTTGGAAATCAGACAGGGTATGATATTTTACTACAGGAAACAGATAAAAAACTGGTTGATTTTGAACTGGATTTATACTGGGTAGTTCGTTCAGGAAATGATCCTTTAGAAATGTTCAAAGCGAATCCAGGCCGATTTACGATGTGGCACGTAAAAGACATGGATAAATCCAAAGCAGAATGGAATACCGAAGTTGGCGAAGGAAGCATCGACTTTAAACCTATTTTTGCACTAGCTAAACTATCCGGAATGCAGCACTTTTTTGTGGAACAGGAAACGAATTACTCTCCAAATCCAACGGAATCTATAAAAACAAGCTGGGATTTTGTTTCTAAAAATTTAATTTAGGCAGAAGACATACAACTTCTTGAAACTATTTCGAAAAAGATATTTTTCTGAACTTTTCTTTGATTCCAAATAATTAAAAGCCTTTCAAAATCAACGACTTTGAAAGGCTTTTATGCAGAATAAATAATGTACCTAAATCTATTCCTTAATCAATTTTTCTACTTTGCTTCCTTTCTCAGTAGTAATTCTGATAAAGTAAAGACCGTTTGGTTTGTTCGAAATATCAAACTTAGTTGTATTGCTATTTTCGATTGAAGTTTGGAGCAGTCTTCCCTGAACATCGAACAATTCAATATATTTTAAAACGGTGTCACAGTTGATATTTACATTTCCTTTAGTTGGATTTGGATATACTGAAATACTTTTATCTTTTTTAAAATTATCATTTCCTAATGATTCGAAAACGGTTTCTGCCTTATTAGTTTCAATTGGGAAATTGTAATCAAAAAAGATATTGGCTGTTTTATCAACCTGATCACCTTTAAGAAGATCATCTGCGCTTTTTATTTTAAACAGAATATTTCCGTGACCTCCAACAGGATTTTTCTGTTTGGAAGTAGAACTAGCTGCCAAATGGATTTGTTCAAAAACAAATTCAACAATATTTCCGTGAATAACAGTCTTAGAAGAATGTGATGAATTTAATAATTGTAAAGAACTCAGATCATATTTACTTTGATCAACAGCTATTTTTACGACTATATTTTCTGCTTCATACGTTCCGGTATTTTCAAAATTGACAATGTAATGTAAATATTCGCCAATTGTATCTGGAGAAACGCTTTCGCCTTCAAGACACGTAATATCATTAGGATCAAATGAACCCACAACAGTTTGATGGTATGTAAAAGTATTATCAGCAGGTGATTCATCCCCGGCAACAGGTGTTATGGCAACTGTAAAGTTGAAGATATCACCATTATTTACCGCTGGAGTTTCCATCGGACTATTTACATTAAATTCAAGATCGATAGTACGGCTTTCAAAGGGAAGTAACCCATTGTAACTCCACTCAAAATTATTTACTGTTTCAATATCAACTGCCGGTGTAGCAGAAAGCAAATCCATTTTTGTATCATCAAAAGTCAATTTGATATTTCCTGAAAGCACCTGATTTCCTTTATTTTTATAGACAATTCTGTATGCCGAATCAAAGCCCGGTCTTGCAGGAGTAATTGGACTTATCACAATTTCTACATCGGGATGAACCCCATTTGCAGACAAACAAAAGCTTTGATAATTCGTATTATAGTTGTTATCTGTAAAATTGATTGTAGCTGATGCCGGTGAAATATTGAAAGCACCCGCATTTTCTATATTTGGAAATATATTATAAGTTCCTGCCTGCGTAAAGAATGTAGAAGTTCCGTCAGTATTGGTAAAAGCTGATCCAGTAGTTGTTCCGTCGTTTATATCGATTCTGATATTTGGATGCAAAGGATCATTAAGGTTACAGCCATTATTATTACCATCAAAGATTGTAGTTCCTACAACCGTATTGTGTTGTCCTCCGGGAGTGAAGCTGCAATAAGAATTAGCGACAGTTGCCGTCATTCCCATACTATTTAATTGTGATTGTACATTTGCAATTTGAGAATCATCTGCACAAATGTAAGTCAGACCCGGATTTCCGGAAAAATCAAGAGTTTCACTGCGTCCATTTTTTAGAAACAAATTAGTAAGCAAATTATTTGCACAGTACAAGCTGGAAAGATTATTTAAGGCACTTACATCGAGAGTTGCGATTTGATTACCATTACAAGCTACATTTTCAAGCGTTCGGCAATTGCTAACATCAAGATTGGTAAGCTGATTAAATCTAAAATCAATAGATCTTAAATTTGATAAAGCACTAATGTCAATATTCGTTAATTGATTGTTTCGGCATTCAATATCCAAAAGATTTGTCAGACCACTAAGATCAAGAGCAGTAAGCAGATTAATACTGCACCCTAAATGCAGTAATGAAGTTAAAGGGCTTAGATCAAGATTTACCAGTTCATTACCGCTGCAATATAGACTTTGAAGTTTTATAAGACCATTTAAATTAAGACTCGAAAGCTTGTTAGCCCCACATTGCAAATAAGTTAGGTTCGTTAAATTATTTACATCAAGAGTTGTCAGTTTGTTGTTGTTGCAACTAAATTCAGTCAGATTTGTAAAAGTATTTACATCCAGACTGGTTAATAAATTATTGCCACAATGAAATTTTGTAAGCTGGTTTAACCCACTTAAATCTAATGCTGTAAGTGCGTTGTAACTACAATTCAATGTTGTAAGATTTGGCATGGTCAAAACATTCAAAGTGCTTATAGTATTGTAGGAACAATCTAATTCTTTTATATTCACTAAACCAATCATATTAAGATTAGACAATTGATTGTGACCATAATTCAAATTTGTCAGCTGAGTCAGGCCAATCAAATCTAAACTCGTCAATAAATTATAAGAACAATCTAAAGTAGTAAGATTCGTTAATCCGTTTACAACCAGACTTGGAAGACGGTTTTTAGAACATTTTAATTGTTCCAGCAAAATTAAATTATTAACATCCAGTGAAGTAATTACATTTCCTAATGCTCCTATTACCCCATTATAACCGTAGTTAGAACAGTCTAGATATTTAAGCTTTGTTAAATTAGCTACAGCTAAAGACGTAATCTGGTTTCCAATTGAAGTTGTCGAAATATGATTCGAACAATCTAAATATTCCAGATTTGATAATCCGCTAATATCTAAATTGGCTAATAAGTTATTGTTACAATCCAGATACTTTAAATTAGGAACGCTGCTTAAATCGATACTGCTGATTTTGTTTATTCCAAAATTCAATGAAGTCAGATTCGTCAAATTAGTTAAATTCAGACTTGTCAATTTGTTATTACTACAGTTAAGTGACGCAAGATTGTTTAAACCATTTAAATTTAAACTTGTCAATAGACCGTTGGAACAGTTGATAGATTTAAGATTGGTCATTCCCGAACCGTTTACAGTAAAACTCGTAGTCTGATTGTTAAACATATTAATATTGGCAAGATTGTTAAATCCTGAAACATTTAATGTAATGCTTGCCGGAGATAAATTTAAATTCAGGTTTTCGATATTAGGAAAACCATTTAAAGTTAAATCTGAATTTGAACCTGTGTATTGAAACGTTTTCAAAGCTGTCAGGTTCGATCCATTGATAACTAAATTATTAGGCAGATATGAGCAATTCAAAGTCTTCAAATTACTCAAACCATTCAGGTTTAAAGTTGCGATATGATTTTCCCCGCAACTTAATTCAGTTAAAAGAGTTGTATTACTCAAATCTAAATTTGTAATTTGATTGTAAAAGCAATTCAGCTTCGTAAGTTTAGACAAATCACTAACATCCAGACTGGTAAGAAGATTATAATTACACTCTAGACTATCCAGGTTTGTCAAGCCATTTAAGTTAAGGCTAGCCAAATTGTTATAACTGCAAAGCAAGGATTTAAGACTTGTTAATCCGCTTAGATTAAGATTAGCGAGTTTGTTCGTTTCACAAAGCAATAAATCAAGTTTAGTTAAACCCGTAAGATCAATGCTTGTCAGTTGATTGTTGCTGCAGTACAATGTTTTAAGCTCATTTGCACCATTTACGTTAAGACTTATTAATTTATTATTACTGCAAAATAAGATTTTAAGATTGTTTAAACCACTTACATTCAGACTTGTCAGTTGGTTTTGATCTAAAAAAAGGTTCACAAGATTGGTTAATGTACTTACATTGAATGTAGACAGATAATTTGAAGTACAATTCAACTGAGTCAGATTGGTTAATGCAGTAACATCAAGGTTTAAAAGGATGTTGCTGGAACAATCTAAATTTTTAAGGTTTGTAAAACTGGAAATTCCGGTTAAATTAAGGATTCCTGAATTCGAAACTTTCAGTTGATATACCGCAAGGGCTTCACTACTGTCAATTTCACCATTGTCATCAGTATCGATTTTAATTGAAATTCCTGCCGAATTCAATGCTATAGAATTCGTGGTATTTGCTTCCAGCAATTTGGCTTTGAAATTTGCATCGGGGACATTAACATTTTGTGCCTTTACTATCGTGGTCAGTAACAGCACAAACAAAAGTATTTTTCTTTGCATAATTAAAAGGTTGTTTTGGATTAGTTTATAGTTTGGAGATATATCTTATAAGGATTTGATTAGTTCCTGCAGTTTTTCTTTTTTGCTTTGGGCGATTGGAATATTACTGTTATCCGCCATGATCACATAACCCCCATCTGATTTTATATAAGATTTCAAATACGAAAGATTAATTAAATGTGATTGGTGTATGCGTTCAAAACCATGTTCTGTAAGCAGTTCTTCATATTCTTTTAATGTTTTTGAAATCAGCACCGGTTTGTGATTTTTTATAAAAAACTCAGTATAATTGGCTTTAGCCTCACAACGAATAATATCAGCTACTTCAAACAGATGAATACCGTCACTGGTGGATAAAGCGATTCGCTTAAAATTATCTACTTTTTTCCGAATGTTTTCGAGCAGCAAATCGATGTTTTCAAAGGAGTTCTTTTTACCGGCTGCTTCTTTTATTTTTACTATGGTATCCTGCAATTCTTCAGGATCAACGGGTTTCAGAATAAAATCAAGAGCACTGAATTTAAACGCTTTCAAAGCATATTGCTCATGGGCCGTAATAAAAACAACATGAGCTTTTAGTTTTCCGTTTACTTTTGAAAGATTTTCCAAAATATCAAAACCGGTCCCGTCAGTGAGGTGAATATCCAAAAAAATAACCTGCGGACGCAACTTTTCAATGGCCGCTATTCCTGTTTTGACACTTTCGGCTTCACCAATAATAAAAATATCATTGGTATAACGCTCTAAAAGTGCTTTTAAACCGGTTCTTAAATGTTTGTCATCGTCTATAAGTAATGCTGTTATCATTGGCTTTTTATTATGATATATATTGAACAGGCAAATACAATATTGCTTTTGTACCTGTTTGGTTTTTTGAATTTAGTTCGAGTATTTCAATCCTTGCCGATTTAGATGTAATAGATTCCATGATCTTAAGGCGTTTTTTTGTGATGTTTAACGCCATCGACTGATGTGCTGTAACCGAATTTTCCTTTAAGAGTTTGGATTCTGATAGTCCAATTCCGTCATCGGTAATGGTGCAGATCAGCTGTTCATTTTGTACATCAAAATCAACATTTATTTTTCCTTTTCCTTGTTTAGGAACCAAACCGTGAAGAATCGCATTTTCTACAAAAGGCTGAATCAGCAAAGGAGGCAGCCCTACGTTAAATTCGACATTTTCGGTTGAATTGATTTCGAATTCAAATTTATTCTCAAAACGAAGCTGTTCCAGTTCCAGATAATTCTGAAGGCTTTCAATTTCTTTATCAATCGGAATAAGAGAGCCTTTAGAATATTCGAGCGTCAGACGCATGAGCTTTGAAAATTTCGACAAATATTTTAGCGCCGAATCGGTTCCGTTTTGTACAATAAAACTTGAAATTGAACTCAGGCAGTTGAATACAAAATGAGGGTTCATTTGCAGATGCAGAGCCTTTTGTTCGTATTCCGCTAATTCTTTTTTAAGTGTGAGCTGGCGTTTTACCTGCATCCGGTTATAAATTACGCAGCCTAAAACAATGAGTAAAATCCCTCCCAAAACAGAGAATACAATCAACTGAAATTCTCTTTTGTGCTTTTCAGAAAGTAAGGCCTCTTTTTTCTTATACTCATAATTCATTTCGGCCATTGCAAACTTTTTGCTTGTTTCCTGATTGATGATACTGTCACGGGCAATAATTGATTTTTTGTAGTGAGTTAAAGCAGCTTCAGGTTCTTTTAAGGATTCATATAATTCACTTAACAACTCTTCCGTATGATAGGTTTGATCCAGTACACCAATTTCCCGGGCACAGGCCAATGATTTCGTAGCAAAATGTACAGCTTCTTTATATTTTTTCTGCTCCTGTAACAGCAATCCGATGTTGTACAAAGCCAGAGAAGCCCCGAATTTATTCTGAATTTCTTCATACAAAGCCAATGATTTTTGATAATATTCATTCGCCAGAATAAAATTCCTCTGCTCTGCATAATAATCTCCCAAATAATTATTGAGTAAGGCAGAGCCTCGTTTGTTTTCATTTTTCTTAAATCCTTTTTGAGCTTTTTGGTAATACTGAATTGCATTTTGATATTCGCCGATTTCGAAATAAATAACGCCAATATTAGTCAATGTCATAGGCGCATTTTTCTCCCCTAAAATGATTTGTATCTGATGAGCTTCTTTAAGATATTGTAATGCTTTAAGATACTTTTTCTGTGATTTGTAAAGAATTCCAATATTATTCAGGGTTTTAGAAATACCTTCCTTTTCGTCAATCTGCTGATATAATTTTAGGCCTTCTTCATAATTTTTTAGTGATGAAGTATAATCGCCCTGCTCTGAATACACAACTCCTGAACTTGCATAGGCACGTGCCAGACCACTTTTTATTCTGTTTTTATTCCTTTCTTTTTGTAATGCCGTTTCAAATTCTGATTGTGCATCTTTAAAGAATTTCAATGCATCAGAATAATTCCCAAGTATAATAGAAGCATTTCCCTTGTTTAAATAAGCTGTTGCAAGTCCAAAATGATATTCGTTTTTTAAACTAATAACAATTGCTTTCTGAGCATAGGAAAAAGTCAAATCAGGGTCGATTTCTTTATATAAATCAGCTATTTTATTGTACCGATCAGCTTTTAGAGTATCAATTTTAGTATTCTCAACAAATCTTTTTAAACTATCTAGCTGAACATGTTGCGCATGTAATATTTCGCAGAAATGAAAGACGAAAAAGAAAATTATAAGATGTAATTTTAGATTCACTTTTGCTTGTTCTTGTTTGTTGTCTGACAAATGTATAATATGTTTCTAACTATCATACTACCAATTATTATTTACAAGGTTCTGATTATTATTTGATTCTTTTGACTTATTGTGAAAGCATTAAAACTATTATATAAATGATTAATGATTTATCTCTACAAAAGAAAATTTCAGGTATTATCAATTTTGCTATAAAACTTACAAATTATACAAAATCATTATTCGTAATCTTTCTTTGATTAAAAAAAAACACATACTTTTACCGCCGAAAATAACCGAATTATACTACATGAAGAAACTCTACTTCTTAACATTATTTTTTCTTTTAATCATTTCTACTGCTGCCTATAGTTATAATTGCAACGATAGAAATAATTTTACGAATAAAGATTACAGCAATTTTATAGCGCCGAGCGTCGATTTTAATTTTACTAATGATGGTGCCTGTTCCGGAACTCCTGTCACATTTACCCCTATAGTAAACGGGAACGCTCCCTTTTCTTACAAATGGGATTTTGGAGACGGAACTAGTTCAACAGAAATGAATCCAAGTCATAACTTTACAGCAGTTGGCTGTGGAACTCAAAATTTCAGTGTAAAACTAACTGTTACAGATGCCAGTGGGGAAACTTCTATTACAAAAACTGTTTCTGTAAAACAAAAACCCGATTTAAAATTTACCGACCTGAATGCCCCGGGTTCTAATAAACCTTTTGAAAGATGCGGGGACAATAATTCAAATCCAAAATATACTATTAATGTTGGAAACAGTTCAGCTTCTGCTTCATGTATAACATCTTATAATGTTAACTGGGGAGACGGAAGTACGGAAACAAATGTCACTTTCCCAAAAAGCCATGAATACCAGAAATTAGGTTCTTATAATATGGTAATTACGGCCGTTGGAAGCTGTAATAATTCTGTCACTTATGTAGTTAAAAATTCTAACAATCCCATTGGTTCCCTTATTGCTCCTGGAAACACTACCAATTTATGTGTTCCGGTTGACCCAATGGATTTTGCAATTGGTTCCTGGGCACTTAACCCTTCAGATACCAGGTATGTAGTTGACTATGGCGATGGCACAACTCAAAGTTATACTCAGGCACAACTTGAAAATTCTGTTTATTATAACAGATTCAATCCTCAGGCTTCACAAAATTTCCCTATTCCTCATAAGTTTACAAGAGCGAATTGTCCAACAGGAAATACCGTAATCTTAACTATTACAACTTCTTGCGGAAGTACTTATCTTACTGCCGGACCTATTATTATTTTGGATGTACCGGTAATCAGTTTTAGCATTCCGTCTGTTGCATGTGTAAATTCAAGTGTACGCTTCAATAATTCAACGTATGCCGGTTATACTAATGGCTGTAGTACTGTAAATGTTTATACCTGGGATTTTGGAGACGGAACAACTTCCAGAGAGGTTAATCCATATCATTCCTATGCAGCACCTGGAACTTATAAAGTTACACTCAAAGCTACAACCCCATGTGGCGTCGGATTAGATGTTGCTCCACAATATATATGTGTGGAACCTGTATTACAGCCACAATTTACTTTTGGTAATGCCTGTGCTTCAGAAACGGTTCAGATAACCAATACTACTGATACAAATTTAAGCTGTGGTGTTTCAAGTTTCTTTTGGGATGTGACTGGTTATTCTCCGGCGTATTGTGGTAAAGAAACTTCACCGGGATCAGGAAGAGGTCAATGGAATTTTGCAAACGGAACTTATTCCTCTTCTAAAGATCCTGCTTTTAATTTTACAACACCAGGAATTTATTATCTAAGACTTAGAACCTGGAATTCGTGTGGAATAGAGCGTGAAACCACTCAGGCAATCCATGTAAAAAAGAAGCCTGTTATTTCCTTGAAACCAATTTCAGATTTTTGTAAATCGGCAACAATCTACCCGGAAGGATTAGTAGAAGAAACCTGTTCCCCTCCTTCAGAAATCACTTATTTGTGGAGTTTCCCGGGCGGTACACCGTCAACTTCTACATTACCTAATCCTGGGGCTATTAATTATACTAAAACAGGAAATTATGTCGCTACATTTAGCGTTACAAACAGTTGTGGTACCTCAACAGTATCAAGAAATTTTTCTGTTGACATGGTTCTTTCTCCTGTTATAACTCCTAAAACAGCAAAGATATGCAGCGGCAATACTTTTCAGGTTATACCTTTCAGCAACGGAACAACAGATAATGTCCCTTCAGGAACTACTTATGTATGGTCTAATCCTGTAGTTTCTCCGCCGGGTGCTATAAGCGGTGCCAGTGCACAATCAAGCCCAAGAACAAGTATTAGTCAGACATTAATAAATAATACTGCCAGTCCTGCAACGGTAACCTATACTGTATCTCCAATATCAACTTCATGTCCCGGACCTGATTTTACGGTTACCGTCACCGTAGAACCAACAATAAAAGTTACTCAGACTATAAAAAATGTCACTTGTTATGGATTGAGTGATGGTTCAATCAGCTTAAATATAAGTGGAGGAACACCCCATACAACAGGAAAACCCTATATTATATCCTGGACAGGTCCTAATAATTTTAAAAGTTTTGATGAGAATATTTCTAATTTAAAAATGGGTACCTATTATTTATCGATTACAGATAATGGAGGTTGTCCTATTAATACTTCATATTACGTATCAGAGCCTGGAGAATTTAGGATTACAGGCGAAAGTAAAAACGACATTACGTGTTTTGGATTAAAAAACGGAACCATTAATACCTCTGTAACCGGCGGAACACCACCTTATAATTTTGTCTGGACAAAAGATGGGGCTCCATATGCTGTTAATTCCGGAAACCTAAACAATTTAGAAAAAGGGGTTTATCAGGTAAAAATAACAGAAGCTAACAATTGCAACATTCTTACAGGAACCAGTTTTACCATTATTGAACCTCCATTATTAGAAGTAAAATGGGAAAGCCAGGTTGATGTTTTATGCTACGGATATAATACCGGTGAAATTAATGTTAGTTCATCAGGAGGAAGATTACCCCATCGTTATAGCTGGACAGGACCAAACGGATTTAGGAGTAATCTTCAAAATTTAAAAAACCTTTATGCCGGCATATATAATTTAACGGTTACGGATAATTCAGGTTGTACTGTTTCTCTAAAAGTAGAAATACTTCAAAACCCGGAAATAAAATTAAATTACTCTGTCACTCATTTAACTTGTTTCAGCGTGAGGGATGGAGTTATAAAAATTAATTCTATCACAGGAGGAGTACCTTTTGCAACCGGCGATCCGTATATTATAAAATGGAGTAATTTAGGAACGGGTATGGAACAGTCTAATTTATCTGCAGGAAACTATTTAATTACCATTACTGATGCCTTGGGATGTCCGAAAGATTTTCCTATAACGGTTAACAATGCGCCGGTATTTATGATCAATCCTGATTTTCAAAATATTTCGTGCCATGGGGCAAATGATGCACACATCCGACTTAATCTTGTTGGCGGGCAGGCACCACTTAAACTGGAATGGAGTGATGGTTCTACAGCTGGGATTGAGCGAAACAACTTAGGCCCGGGAGTCTATAAAGTAAAAATTACCGATGCCAAATTATGTTTTATAGAAGCCGAATATAGAGTTATTGATCCGCTTGAGCTGGAAATAAGAGGAGATGTTTCAAATCCGCTTGACTGTGATAAAGCAAATACTGGTGTTATTGACCTTGTTGTTACCGGAGGTACTGCACCTTATACTTATGCCTGGTCTAATGGGGCACGAACTGAAGATTTAAGCCAGCTTACTCCTGACAACTATACTGTTACGGTAACAGACTCAAGAGGCTGTAAAAAATCAGATACCTTTAAAATTATCCGATTCGAACAACTTACACCCACAATCGAAGTGTTAACTGATTTTAATTGCGAGACCCGATTTGTAGATCAGACATTTGTAGGACACGTTAAAGGAGGTATTCCGCCTTATACTTTAAAATGGTCAGACGGAGTTGTTTCTGGTACTAATGGCGAAATAATGAAAACCGATAATAAAGGGTTAATCATTTTTACAGTTACCGATAGTTTTGGCTGTACTGCCGATGTAAATCATAATGTCAAAAAACCTGTTTTAGGTGTCGCAAATTTCTCTACAAGCTCTTACGGAAAAGAGATGTTTGATCTTTATTCTATTTACGATCCGGTTAAATTTACAAATCAGGCCACAGGGGATTTCACAAGTACATCATGGGATTTTGGAGACGGTAATTTTTCAACAGAAACAAGTCCGGAACACATTTATACCAGAGAAGGGACCTATACCATCAAACAAGTTGTGAACTATCCTTTCGGATGCCAGTATTCTTATGAAACCAGTATTCTTGTAGAAAAAGGATATAAGCTCGTTATGCCGAACGCTTTTACGCCGAATAATGACGGAATCAACGATTCATTTGCACCTGTATTTCAGGGACTCAACAATGTAACCCTTGATATTTATGATACTTGGGGAGGTATTATTTATACAGAAAGCGGAGTAAACATTCATGGCTGGAGAGGAAAAATTAAGGATCTGGACGCTGAAAACGGTAATTACTATTACAGGATAACGGCCAAAACGTTCTACAACCACACTATAACAGAAAAAGGATCATTAACATTAATTAAATAAAAGCAACAGATTAAAATGAGATTAAGATTATTATTTGTTATACTGATAACATGTTGTTTTTATACCAAAACAAGAGCACAGGATCCAATTTTTACACAATATTTTTTAGTTCCCGAAACCCTAAATGCTGGTTTCACCGGTTTTATGGAAACTACTTACGCCGGAATTATACATCGCGAACAATGGCCTGAATTAGACCTAAGTGTCGATACTGATTATGCTTTTGTAAATACCTGGAGTGACAAACTTAACAGTGGAATCGGCTTAAACATTTTAAACCAGAGAGAAAATGCTTCCAAATATAATTTTACACAAATCAATGCCAATTATGCATACAGGGTAAGAATAAATGATACATGGACTTTCAGACCTGGTATTGAAGCTGGTTTTGGTTTAAAATCATTTGCCTTTGGAAATTTACTATTGGAAGATCAGATCAATATAGGCGGTTCAAACAATGCAACTTCTATCGATCCTCTGCTAGCTAATGACAGGGTTACTTTTTTTGATGTGTCTGCCGGAATGGTTTTCAATACAGATGATCTTTGGATCGGTCTTTCGATGAAACACCTCAACCGACCAAATATTGCCCTGAGTGCAAACGGAAACCTGCCATTAAATACCTTTTTCTCGCTAAGCAGCGGATATGAATTTCTGGTAGCAGATTATATTGATGTATTGTTTTTTCCGTATGAAACTAAAATGTTTTTTACTTCAAACTACATGCAGCAAGGAAGATATAACCGATTTGATTTAGGCGCTTCTATCTTATTCGAAAAAATGTTTTTTGGAACAACATTCGTTACAAATCCTGCTAAAAACGGAATGAACAATGAATTACTAACCTCAGTCAATTTTTTCACAGGATTGCAATACGAACATTTACGATTAGGACTTTCATATGATCTTAATACTACCAAAATAGGAAGAACCGGAGGCGTTTATGAACTTTCATTAACCTATCAGTTTGATTTGTCACGTAAATGTTTCGGATGCCCGAATTATGGGGATAACTAAATTATTTTTGATCTACAAAATAGCCAGAAAAGAATTAAATCCAATTATTAAAAAATCAAAAAGCCTCCCGACAATTCAGGAGGCTTTTGATTTTTATATTCTGTTATTTGTTTTTAAGAAAAGACTTTTCCTCTTCTATTAATGATTGTCCCATTTTTCTTTTGGCAGCTCCGAATATAATTCGATTAAATTATGTTCAGGATCTCTAAAATGTACTACTCTAATTCCCCAAGCTGGCATATCTTTAGGTTCAGTTAAAAACTTCACTCCTTTACTTTGTAATAAAATATAAGTTGCATCAACACTCTCCACTTCTATGATGATAGCCATTTTGTCCTGAAAAGTTTCATTTTTTTCCGCTTTTTCATTGATGGCAAGACTCATTAGTTCTGCCTTAAACAAAGCAAGGCCTGAGGGGATACCGATATTAAAACTGGCAAAATTATCACCTGGTTTTCCCCACGTACATTCTAAGCCAAGAATATCATTGTAAAAAGTAAAACAATTATCAAAGTCATTTACTAAAAGTCTAATATTGCTAAATTTCATTTTGCTTATTTTATTTATTTATAAATGCAAAACTACTTTTCACTTATCGTTGTCAATTGTAAAAATCGGTCGTTTTTATTCTCAAACAATTCAGTTGGCTTATTCCCTGTTACTTTTTTCAGGTCTTTTATAAAATGTGACTGATCAAAATAATTATGTTCAGGGTAAAGCTGTCCCTTCTTGATATGTTTGTAAGAAGCATAACATTTTAAAATTTTACAATAGGACTTTAGAGAAATACCAAATCTGCTTTTAAAATAGCGATTAATTTGCCGACTCGTCCAAAAAACCTGTTTTGAATAATCTTCAACTGTCAGTTCACCATTTGTTTGATACAATAGAGAGAAAAGCTTTTGCTTTCTACTATCAATTTCTTTTTGACCATTTAAAATCGAAAGCATTCTTTTATCCAATTTGTCTGTTACACTTTCCAAATCTTCAAATGAAGTTTTATCTAATTCCCAAAAACTGCTTTCTTTTATTTCTTCACTATCACAAAATGATGCAACACTTTGCTGTATAATATAATCAGCCGCCAATAGCTTAAAACGGATTCCGAAAAGCTGAACATTGGGATCAATGGATATTTCTACTTGTTTTGTCCACAATCCGGTTAATGAAATTTCTTCCTGCTGCTGGTTATTAAATGAAACAATTAAATCAAAACAGCCGTCCGGCAGAATAGTAAAATCAAGTTGCTGATCTGTTGAATTATCAAACCACCAATAGTTCTTAACAAAATCACTTAGCACTACATCGGGCTGAAATTCTTTATAAATCATTTATTTTTTTGTCTGTTAGTTTACAAGATCCTTCTTTCACGTACTTATCAATAATATATTTTGTTACGGGTCTTAATGGTTTTTTATTATTTTCAGGATGCATTCCGTGTGTGTTAAAAAATTCTATCCCATCTCCTACTTTAGCATACCATATAACAGCTTCTCCGTTTTTAAAAAAAGTAGTGGTATCACACACCTTAATTTTTCGAAGGTTAATTATTCTTTCATCAAAAGGTTCGACTACATTGTAGGTTCCTATTCCCTGTATTTCTAAATCACAGCTTACTTCTTCATAATGATCTCCTGACCATTGCATGCATTCGTTTTTTTGTGTGAAGTAATAATAAGCTAAAAGTCCTAGAAAAGAAAGTATTCCCATCCCAACCCATTTATTCCGTTTTATCCAATCACCCTTTTCTTGGCCTGGATCACCTTCAATGCCCAAAAATAATTCTACTGGCTTAAGAACTTGTGTTATTTTAACTTCTTTTAAAATATTTTCTTCTTTTGGAATTCCATGATCGATGATTAATTTCTCTTCTTCATTAAATAGTGCTGTTTTATCTAAATTTTCTTCTTCCAATAAATTACTCTCCTCACTTAATTTTTCTATTTGAATTGAATCTTCATTTTTAACTTCGCTTTCAATTTGAAACTCTTGAGCAGTTTCTATTTCATACATCAAATCATTTTCTTCTTCCGTATTTTTCTGACCATTGGTATAATGCTTTTTAAACTTCGCAAAAGGTCTAAATTCAAAATCAACTAAAACTGCCGCAAAATTTATAGTATCAATTTTTGCTGGTTTCGTTTCTCCTTTAAAAAACCTTCCAACTTTTTTAAATTTATCAGTATAAGTAGTTGAAGTATCTTCATTATTTGAATCAAATTTAAATTTAAAAAAATCACTGTATGCATTTAAATCATCTGTGTTTTCATTTGATTTAAAAATCTTCCAACACAAATCCCTCAAGTTAGCTTGAGACGGATTATTCAAATAATTAGAATAAATCCCCTCTTTTTCTTTTTCAAATTTACTTCTAACTGCTTCTTTATAATCATCTTCATTTAAAGTATTGTTATACATAGGCATCACTTTTATACTATTTTTTTCCGGACATAATCGGATTTTTCTGGACATCTCAAACCTTTATAGGATTTAAATCGACTTTTCAGGGCGTCCCGGAATTCCGTATCAATTCAGGTTTGCAATGGTTGTTACTTTGCCTCAGAATCAAGTTAACGTTTTGATCTGCAGGTTAAAACAAAAGTACAAAACTAGTTCAATTAAAAGTGCGGAAAACCGTAAGACGGACTTTATCCGGGAAGTATAAATAAAATTTTACTGTTCTACGCACTTCACTTCCCAACCAAAATTTGGTATTGCCAAACAAGATCTGGACAGAATCCGGACAGCAATACCCATGTCTAATTTTAAATCACAAAAAGATGAAAACTTTATTTTTAATGGGAGCGTTTGCGCTATTGACAACTACATTATTTTCCTGCACAGCAGATGAATATGAAACTCAGACTAAAAAAGATGTCGCACCAGCTTATGCTGATGGCCCTGGAGATCAGCCTATCATTGTACCGCCACCGCCAACTAAATAATTAATCAATTAAAAATCTGTAATTTATATTTAATTACTAATTTCGGGGAAAGTAAATTCTATGTTACGATCCCCGTTTTTTTGTTTCGTCATTTTCCTTTTACTCCTTTCGTGCACGAAAAAAGCTCCTATTGCCCTTAATCAGGAAGCTATAAAAAAGGAAGCCGTTAACTTAAGAAATAAAGGAATCTCAAACATGGAGAAAAAAAACTTTAATACGGCTTTCTACAATTTCAACAAATCAAAAATAATCTTTGAAAGAGTAAAAGACAGTGGCAATGTTGTCTTCAATCTTATTCAGATGGCTTCCATTCAACAAGTTAATGGCGATTATTACGGAAGTAAGGAAACCTTAACAGAGGCATTGCCTTATATCAAAAAAAAAGATGTTTACAGTGCTTCTGTCAATAACTCTTTTGGCATTGCAGATAAGGAGCTTTCTATTTACAATGATGCCATTCATTATTACAAAGAAGCAATAAAAGAATGCACAGATTCTGTTTCAAGACAAGGACCGCTAAATAATATTGCAGTCGTATACATCCATCAAAAAAAATACGATAACGCAATCCGTATATTAGAAACTATTGTTGATTCAGAAACATTAGACAATCAATCTCTAATAAACAATAAAGCAAGAGTTTTAGACAATTTAGGTTATGCTTATTTTAAAAAAGACATCCCTGAAAAAGGTCTTATTCTAATGACAGAAAGTTTTAAACTAAGAAATAAGATTAATGATACATACGGAGCTATCGAAAGCAATTTGCATCTGGCAGAATATTACTCAAAAACTGACACAGGAAAATCAAATAATTATGCTATAAATGCTTATAAAATCGCGACTAAATGTAATAGTATAGATGAACGTTTAAAATCTTTAGCAATCTTAATAGCCAATGGTTCGGGAACTAAATATGCAAAAAAGTACCTTACCCTAAACGACAGCATAATTAAAATCAGAAATAATTATAAAAATAAATTTGCTAAAATAAAATACGATTCAAAAAAAGAAAAAGACGAAAACCAGAAACTGCGCTTAGAAAAAGCAGAAAATTTATTGGCTCTTCAGGAAGTTAAATACCAAAGAATCTTTTTTATAATTGGAATTATTTCCCTGTTCTGTTTAATGGCCTATCTAAAAAAACGGTATGAGAACCGAAACCGAATTGAAAAAATAAAAACAGCCTACGATACCGAAACCAGAATTGCCAAAGATATCCATGATGAACTGGCCAATGATGTTTTTCATACTATTACTTACGCACAAACCCAGTCTTTAACTTCCGGGAACAATAAAGAAACCTTATTACAAAACCTCGACCATATTTATTCACGCGTTCGCGGAATTTCCAGAGAGAATAGCAATGTTGATACCGGTCCTAATTATGCTGCCAACTTAAAAGAAATGCTTTCGAATTATAATAGCAGCAATACCAACGTTATTATTACAAACATTGAAAAGATAAACTGGGAGAACCTGGATGATGAAAAAAAGGTTACCATCCATAGAGTACTTCAGGAATTAATGGTCAACATGAAAAAACACAGTGAAGCTTCTTTGGTCGCTATTAAATTTGATAGTAAATCGAATTTGGTGTCTATCAATTATTCGGACAACGGAAAAGGCTGTGAAAAATCAAAAATCATACAAAATGGTTTGCAAAATATGGAAAACCGTATTCTGGCCATAAAAGGAACTATTACTTTTGATACTGAACCCGATAAAGGTTTCAAAGCACAAATAACAATGCCTAAATAAAAGCCTATGTTTAAAAAAGTAATAATAGCAGAAGATTTTGAAGAATTCAATTTAGCAGTCAAACAAACTTTAACTGATTTCAACATTGTCAATTTTCAACATGCAAAATATTGTGATGATGCTTTTCTAAAAATAAGAAAAGCTATTCAGGATAATGAACCTTACGATTTATTAATTAGTGATCTTTCATTTAAAAAAGACCATCGTGAGGTAAAAATAATTAGCGGAGATGAACTAATTCAAAAAGTTCGGGAGGTACAGCCTAATATTAAAATCATCGTCTACTCAATCGAAGACAAAGGAATTCGCATCAAATCACTTTTTGAAAATGATGAAATTGATGCCTTTGTATTAAAAGGACGAAACAGTATCGAAGAATTTAAGAAAGCAATCAGCATTATTTCGACTTCAGACCAAAAGTTCATTTCTCCGGAAGTAGCATCTGCCCTTCAGGAAAAAAATAATTACGAAATTGACGATGTAGATATTCAGATTCTAAAACACCTGTCTGCTGGCACTTCGCAGGATGAAATCATAGAAATTTTTAAAAACTCAGATATTAAGCCCAACAGCAAAAGTGCTGTCGAAAAAAGGCTTTCAAAACTCAAAGACTTTTTTAAAGCAAATAATACGGTTCATCTGGTTTCGATTACAAAAGATATGGGTATTATTTAAACTCATGTATAATACAATTTATAAGCTCCTTCAGGGGCTTTTTTTATTGCCAAGATTTAAAATTTACGGATTATGGTTTTCCGTAAAACACTGATTTAAAATAGGTTTAAGTTTGAATAATTAATTTAAACCACCAACTAATGGAAATCAATATTCAACTAAAATCATTAGCCGATAAAATCAATCAGCTAAAAAACAAAATTGATACAGAAGAATCTACCAAACACGCTTTTGTACTGCCTTTTATACACGTTCTCGGATACGATGCTTTTAATCCGCTTGAAGTTGTGCCTGAGTTTACTGCTGACCTTGGCTTAAAAAAAGGAGAAAAAGTAGATTATGCTATTTTCCAGAACGGCGAACCCATTATAATTGTAGAATGCAAAAGCTGGAAAGAAAAACTAACCATTCATAATTCGCAGTTATTCCGCTATTTCCATGTTACCAAAACCAGATTCGCTCTTTTGACCAACGGAATCAATTATCAGTTCTTTACCGATCTGGATGCTCCGAATAAAATGGATGAAAAACCATTTCTGGAATTTGACATCACAAATCTTAAAGAAAATACGATTAATGAAATCAACAAATTTCACAAGTCTAATTTTAATGTCGATAATATTGTGAGCAATGCGAGTTCCTTAAAATATATTAAGGAAATCAAAAAGCAGATCAACGCAGAGCTTGAAAATCCATCCAATGATTTCACTAAGCTTTTTGCCAGTAAAGTTTATACCGGAAGATTAACTGAAAAAGTAGTGGATGAGTTTAAAGATTTGGTTCAGAAATCATTGAGTCAATACATAAACGACCGTATTAATGACAGATTGAATGCCGCCCTTACGAAAGAGACAATCAAGCAACAGGATGAAGAAATAGTAACTGCTGAAGAAGAAGGCAAAATTGTAACCACTGAAGAAGAACTGGAAGCGTACCGAATCGTTGTGGCGATTTTGAGAAGAAAAATTCCAATTAAAAGAATTGTCCATCGTGACACGCAATCGTATTTCGGAATCCTCTTAGACGATAATAATCGGAAACCGCTTTGCAGGCTACATCTTAATGGAGGAAAAAAATACATCAGTCTTTTTAATGATAACAAAACAGAGTCAAAAACTGCCATTTTATCAATTGATGACATCTACCATTTTGAAAAAGAATTGCTGGATACTGTAGAAATTTATGATGGTCAAAATCAAGTATAAGTACTCATTTTAAAATACCGAATTGTATTTAGATTTATCAGACATTCATCAAAAACAATTCTAAAGTACTGACTTAAGCCAGCTTTACTTTAAAGCCACGTCGCCTATGCTAAAAAACTACTCCATCCTGTTATTACTATTGTCTACATTTTCCTGTAAAAAAACTTGCATAAAGTCACATTCACCGCAAATCAACTCTTTTTACAAGGAAGTTATCTCAGCAGATGACCGTAAAACCATTACACCCGAAGAAGCCAAAACGTATCATGTGGACAAAACCTATCAATACGAATACAGAACCGGATATTCAGGAAATTACGAGTATAATTATGATGTAAAAGGAATTAATAATAAAGGTGATTCGGTTTTTGGTAATATAAATGTTGAAGGAAAATACGGTGCCGGAATTTTAATAAACGATAGCATTGGAGATATCGAAATTAATACCGAATGGATTTCTTATGGAAAGCTAAAAGGGTATGATAAAAAAAGAAACGAATATTATTTAATGGTCAAATAAACAAACACTTCACATGAAATATAACTTATTATTAATTCTCATGGTTGTTTTACTTTCTTCTTTTCAACCTGTCGAAAACAGTATTTTTATATGCGGACCAAGAGGTGCTAAAAAATATCACTATTCTGAAAATTGCCGCGGACTTACTGCCTGCAGACATGAAATTATAAAAACCTCCTTGAAACAGGCCCAGGGTTATGGACTCACACTTTGCGGTTGGGAAGATTAAAAACAACAACCTCTCAGCATATATCTGAGAGGTTTATAACTAATAGAATACTAAGCTGGCTCCCAAAGTTCAATTTTATTTCCTTCAGCATCCATAATATGCACAAATTTCCCGTAATCATATGTTGCGATATCGTCCAGTATCGTTACTCCATTTTCTGTAAGCTGAGCTACTAATCCTTCAATGTTCTGAACGCGATAATTAATCATAAAATCTTTTTTCGACGGAGAAAAATAGTCATCTCCTTTTTTGAAAGGACTCCATTGAAGCGAGTTTATTTCCTCTGGTTTATTGAGATCCCGGGATTCAAAACTGGAAGTGCCCCAATCACTGATTTCAAAACCTAAATTTTTAGCATACCAGTCTTTGGTTTTCTGCGGATCATCTGAAAAGAAAAAAATCCCGCCAATTCCTGTGACCTTAGGTATTAAATTATCTGCATTACTTTTTTGATCTTCCATATTTATTGTTTTGAGTTAGTCAAAATCATCAACTAATATAATCAAAATCAATTATATATTAATTTGTTTAAAAACAAATTCGATCATAACCTGCTTAATTTTATAAATAAAAAACGGCAATAACATCGATGTGTTATTGCCGTTTTTTTAATACTAATTCAAATAAATGTTTTTGACTTAAGACATAATTATCTTTTATAAACTGTAATCGCGCCAGTCAATTTGTCTTTTAATTTCAACTCTTTATTAGTAAGGTTCATGATATCAGAAGTTGTACTTAGATTACCAAAAGTGAGAGTCAAATCATTATGAGATCTTACGTAAGTTCCTGTTGTTTCAGTTTTGTTACACTCTGTTCCGCTATAGTCTCCAATAACTGCAACATTACTCAATTTTAATTCTAAATAATCTTTGGAGCATCCACTTTGATTTTGCGCTGCATCAATTAAAACCTCTTTCCCATTAACTATCTCTCCAGTTTGGCTTAACTCATATTTTCCCTGAATTGGTACAATTGTTTCTCCGTCATTGTCTTCGTTGCTGCATGATGTTGTTGCGAATAATCCAAAACTTAAGGCTAATACATATAAAAAATTTCTAGTTTTCATGTTTTTTGTTTTTAAAAATTATAATTTGATTTGTTTTTACGAATTTACATTCGACTTGATTCAAATCTGTTTCAAAATTTTCAAAATAACTTACATAATTGCTGTTTAAATGAAAAATCATAATTTTACACTAACATGTCCTCAGAATAATCAAAAAAAACCTTCTAAAACTACTTCAGAATGTTTTTGATCTACGATCAATTTATACTAATTATTACAATATCTTTTTAACTAATGATAGAGAGAAATTGTAACTTTTAATCTTTGAATTAGCTATACTACTTTATTAAATAAATAATTGGATTCTTTAAAAATGTTATTCGAAATAGAAAAAATGTGTAATACAAAGCTTTTTAAAGATTAAAATTTTAAAAGTCTCAACTGTTTCTAAAGCTTATTTAAGTATCAATAATCATAAATCAGTTTCTTTGAATAAAATTCAAGAAAGATTAACGAACTAGATAATAAATAATTGAAAGTCATTTTTTAGACTGTATCTTCCTAAGAACTAGTGTTACAGAATAATTATTAATTTGATTAGACAGATTTTCCTTTTTTTAGGCAGAAAAACTTTATTTAATTTTATTTTAACAAAAGTGTTGTATTTGTTAAAATTAACCTAATATTTCAATACATATTTGCCATATAAGTATTTAATCGATTATATATACATTTTTAACGATTATTTTGATATTTAAACAATACTTATGTAAGTATTGTACTAAATATTTATTTCTGTTTTATTTGCATAAACATAAAAGAAGAAATGATGAAAATAATATGTGCAATTATTTTTTTGGGAATTACAAATTTTGCCCATGCTCAAAATGATCTGGTAAAATTCACTTACGATAGTGCTGGTAATCAGACGCAACGTATAATATGTATAAACTGTTTATCAGCAAAAAAAACTAATGACAGTATCAAAGAAGTTTCTGTATTGCAGGAAGAAGATTTACAAAAGTTTATACCAGACGATGATATCTCCTATTATCCAAATCCGGTAAGGGAAGAACTGTATCTTCAATGGCATTTTTTTGAGGGGACTCAAATCTCTTCTATTAACGTGCATGACTTGAATGGTCGCTTACTTCAATCTTTAAATGGCATGAGTAAAGTAACTAATCAAAATATTTCTTTTCAAAATTACCCAAGAGGAGTGTATGCTATTGTACTAACTTATAATAATGGTGAACAAAAATCAATCAAAATCATTAAGGAATAAAATATGAAACATTTTTACTTTACCCTATTCTTTTTAGGTTTATCTTTTTTGTTATCTGCACAGGAAATGGGAGGCACTCCAGTGGAAGGTTTATTACCTATCAAAAAAATAGACAATTCTGAAGGAGCATCAATCTCTAAGACAAGTGACTTAGGTTCAGCCTCGAATAGAATACTAACAACCTCAGCAATAACTCCTACAGGAAGTTCTTCTGAAGTTGGAATCACTGAAGGTCTATTATCAGTGTCGCTTTCTGGATCAGCAAATTATAATATTCCTATTTTAGTTCCCCCTGGCATTAATGGTGTAGTCCCTCAGGTAAGTTTAGCTTATAGCAGCCAGGGAGGCAATTCCATAGCTGGATATGGTTGGAATATTACAGGAGTTTCTAAAATTACAAGGATACCTGCAACAAAATTTCATGATGGAATTATCGATGGAGTTGATTTTGACAATTTAGATCGTTTTGCACTTGATGGCCAACGATTGGTCATAAAAAGCGGTACATATGGAGCAAGTGGTGCAGTATATGAAACGGAAAACTTTTCTAATATAAAGGTTACTTCATATGGAATTCACCCAAATGGTGTCTCTTATGGACCTGCTTATTTTATAGTTGAATACCCTGATGGCTCCAAAGCTTATTACGGTAATTCTACAGATTCCAGAAGTATAATGGAATACTCCATTACTTATTGGGAAAATCCACAGGGAGTTCGTATCAGTTATACATATAATAATGTCAATAACAGCTTAAGCATTGCTACTATTAATTATGGGACATTAGGAGCAACAACTGGTATAAACAAAATCCAGTTTAATTACGGTACAGCTAATCAGAAGGAAGAATTGTATGTAGGAAATCAAAAAATTTTACAGGACAAAATTTTATACAGCATTGTTGTGACAGCTAATAGTATTGGTTATAGAAGCTATCAATTGGCACATTGGCCAACCTCTCAGGGCTATCAACGACTAATTAGTATTACTGAAAAATCAGGAGATGGTTCAAAAAGCTATAATCCTACCATTTTTACTTATGAAGATACTACTCAATCTATTTCCTATGCTGACATCACTACTAATTTGAATATTGGAAATATTACATCATTAAATGCAGGAACTGTATCGGGAGATTTTGATGGAAATGAAAAAATGGAATTCATACTTTATCCAACTACCGGTACTGACAGCAAAGCTAAATACTGGTTGTTTTCAAGTATAGATTCAGATAATTACGTAAATTTTGGCACTCAGCATAATGTAGGAGCATTTGAAGAAATTTTTGCAACCACCTGGTTGAGTTGGAATAATCATCTTATGCCTAAACAAGGATGGACAGTCGTTAAAAAAGCAAATACTAATTATACTTTTACGGTTTATAGTGCTTCAGCTACTTACCCTATTCTTTATCAATATGAGCGGGTTGTTAATTTTCCAGTGGAGCCAATGGCTGGTTTATGCTACAAAAACCAAATGGTTCCTAAAAAGATAATTTCAGGAGATTTTAATGGTGATGGATTAACTGATGTAATTGCAATTGACAATCCTTCTTCTTGCACTAAAAAGAAAGTCTATTTTGTTGATTTAAAAAGAGATAATACCTCTAATTATTTAACCTATTCAGGGGAATTGCTAGTTAATCTGAGTTCTACTTCACGAGTGGATGTGGCTGATATGGATGGAGATGGGAAATCAGATTTTATGGTGTTTGAAAATGGAAAAGTAACTTGTTATACTTTAGATAACGCCAATCAATTGGTTTTATTGTGCAATTATTCTGATACCAATATCTCCGTTGCTACTACTAAAACAATTATACTTGGGGATTATAATGGTGATGGAAAAACTGATTTTATGATTCCAAAAGCATATGATTCGTATGATTGGTATAAATATTCCTCTACAGCAACGGGCTTTTATAAACAAATAGTTTCATCAGTACCATACTATAGAAATATTTCAACAGAAACCCACAATTATATAGCATCTGATTACGATAAAGATGGAAAATCCGATATAATTCGAGCAACGAATACCCGAAACTCAGCAAATACTTCTGGAAAAATACTAATAGTATGTTACGTGAATACCAATGGTTCTTTCGGTTATACTTCAGTTGAAGCAGTTAGTCCATTTCTATCCGATATAAATCTCAATACACTTCCTATTTATCTACCTACAGGAAAAGGATTTCAAAGCAAAGATAAACCTTATAATCCAACATTAGAAATAGCATTTTTAAGTAACAATAAAATTTTCTATTTTAATTCTGGCAAGGATAATACTAAGGATCAATTATTACGCTCTATTACTACTGGTAATGGTGTAAAAGAGTTCATCACTTACAAACCTTTAAACTCAGATGTTGATTATGAAAATGGTTTTTATAATCCTATTTATAATAGCTCTTATTCCGAGAGTTACCCTAATTCAAATATTGAATCGGCTTCCAGCATGCAGGTGGTTTCTATGTTGGAAAAACAAAGTGCTACAGATTATAAAAAACAGTTGTATTCTTATTATGATGCTATTTCAAACACAGAAGGATTAGGATTTTTAGGTTTCAAATCAACTGCTAATACCAATTGGTTTGACAATAATAATCCAACTATTTCAACAATATCTAAATTTGATACGAACTTGCGCGGAGCAAATATAGAAAGCTATAGTGTTATTGGACAGTACAATGCCAGTAATTATGCTGCACCAAGTGATTTTATTAGTAAAACAACATCAACATACATTAGTTCATTAAGTGCTACTAAAGTATTCAATCTCAAACTGACCAATTCTCAACAATACAACGGTTTGGAAAATACCAGCATAGAAACTTCCTCCATCGTATATGATGCTTTTAATAATCCAACAACATCAACAGTTACAACAAAAGAAGGAGGTGCAACCCAACAAACTACAGTAACTAATTTGGCGTATGCTGCACCTACAAGCTCTCCTTATGTTGTAGGCAGGCCCACGAATAAAACCCAAAGTGTGACAGTTTCAGGAGACACTATGACTACTGAAGAACAATACGTTTACAATACAGGGGGTTTATTAACTCAAGTGAAGAAAAAAGGACATAATACTAACTTTATTACCGAAAACAATGTCTATGACTCCTTTGGCAACATTACCAAAAAAATAATTTCAGCTAACAATGTTTATCCAAGAGAAACAATTTATGAATATGATCCATCGGGAAGATTTTTAACCAAAAGTATTGATGTAGAAGGACTAGCAACCAATTATAATTACAATACAGCTAATGGCGTATTAAATTCAGAAACAAATCCGTATGGATTAACAACTTCTTATTTATATGACGCCTGGTTCAAGAAAACAAAAACTACCGATTATCTAGGGAAGAATAATACTTATACCTATACCCAAATTAACGAAAAAACAAAAATAACTACCACCGGAGATGACGGCAGTTTTAATGAAGAACTCTACGATGATTTAGGACGAAAAATAACCACTACTGCAAAAGACTTAAATGGCAATGTATCTAGCGTTTCTTATCTTTATGATATTTACGACAGAAACTATAAAATAAGTGAACCTTATAGTGGCAGTAGTGCAACTCAATGGAACGAAACGCAATATGATGTATATGGAAGACCAACTCAAAATATATCTTTTACAGGCAAAACGACAAGTTTCAGTTATTCTGGTTTGACCACAACCATTAATGATGGCACTAAAACAAAATCAGTAACTAAAAATGCGTTAGGCAATACAGTATCTTTAACCGACACCCCAGGTGGAACAATTACCTATACTCATTTTGCCAATGGTAATCTAAAATCATCCAATTATAATGGAGAAGTAACCACGATTGAGCAGAATGGCTGGGGCAGAAAAACTAAACTTACTGACCCATCGGCTGGTGAATATAATTATACTTATAATGATGTAGGGCAGGTCTTAACAGAAACGACACCCAATGGCACCACAACTTACGCCATAAACACAGTAGGCAAATTAACGCAAAAAAAAATTGTAGGAACGAATACTAACACTACGACTACATATACGTATGATGTTGCCAGCAAATTACTAACATCAAGTACTTTTGTTGATGCCTTAGAAAATAATGCAACCACTACAACTGTTTACACGTATGACAGTAATAAAAGGTTGACATCTTCAGTTGAAACAACTCCATATGCAAGCTTTACCAAACAACTAACTTATGATGCCTTTGGCAGGGTAAATACTGAAACCTCAACAGCTACTGCAGCTGGAAAATCAAGTACTAAAACCGTACAGCATACCTATAAAAACGGACAGCCATGGCAAATAATAGACACATCCAATTCTCAGGTATTATGGCAAACTAATACCATTAACGCCAGAGGACAGCTTACTGGTGCGACTATGGCCAATGGAAATATTGCCATCAGTAATACTTATGATTCTTATGGATTTATTTCTCAAAGTAAACAGGACCGATTGATTGTTTCCCCGGGAAACATCATGACCCTTAATACGGTGTTTGAATCTCAAAAAGCAAATTTAACCAGCAGGACCAATAATTTATTTAACTGGAATGAAAGTTTTACTTATGATGCCTTAGACCGTCTTACTTCGTTTAAAAACACCGCAGGTATAACCGAAACCCAAAGCTATGATGACCGAGGAAGGATTACCCAAAATGCAGTAGGAACTTATAATTATACCAATACTGCCAAAGCATACCAAAATACCTCGATAGCAGTTACACCTGAAGCTTTAACTCATTATCAGGTAAATCAGCAACAAGATATTACCTATAATGTCTTTAAAAGTCCTTACCAGATTGAGGAAACAGGCAAGGATAAAATTAGTTTTACATACAACGATGCTAACAGCCGTAGTACCGTATTTTATGGTAGTACCGATAACGACAAACTATTAAGACCATTACGTAAATACTACTCTGCCGATGGCAGCATGGAAATTAAACACACCATTCAGACTGGAGCAGTTGAGTTTGTAACGTATATAGGTGGCGATGGCTATAGCGCTCCTGTAGTATTAAAAAGTGATGGCGCTACCCAGAATTATTTATATTTACAAAGAGATTACCAGGGAAGTATTGTTGGTATTAGCGATGCTACAGGCCAATTGCTGGAAAAACGTTTGTTTGATGCTTGGGGCAATGTGTTAGTACAGGATGGGGCAGGAAATGCATTAAACGGTCTTACTTTGTTAGATAGAGGTTATACCGGTCATGAACATTTGCAAAGTGTAGCGTTGATACACATGAACGGGCGTTTGTATGATCCTAAACTTCACCGTTTCTTACAGCCGGATAATTATGTGCAAGATCCTACCGATACGCAAAATTATAACCGTTACAGTTATGTGCTAAACAATCCATTAAAATACACAGATCCTAGTGGGGAATTATCATGGAGATCTGTAGGGGGATGGATTAAGAGAAATTCACAAGCCATTACTATTGTAGCAACAGTTGTGGTAGCTGTCGGTTTAACTGTAGTAACGGCAGGTATGGCTAGTCCACTAGCAGCAGCAGCCATTGTTGGGGCTGGAGCAGGCTTTACATCAGGTGCAGTAGGTACATGGACACAGGGAGGAAGTTTCGCAGACGGTCTTCTTAATGGTGCTATACAAGGTGCTATTGGTGCTGCTTCAGGCTATGCCGGAGCATATATGAGTACCGCTATAAATGCAGTTGGAATTATTCCGGGTGCCTTATCTGGCGCGGCTACTTCTACTTCTTTAGGAGCAATGACCAATTTGATATCAGGCAACGATTGGAATGCCGGTTTGGGAATGGCAGCAGTGTTTGGCGGAATTGGCGGTGGTATTTCCGGATTTTCAGCAGCTAAAGCAAGTGGTTCTGGTATTTGGTTTGGAACAGAAGTTAAGCCTTCTGCTACAGTTATTGCAGGAAATATTAATAATGCAACTGCAGAAGCTCGAGTGGAATATAATAAATCTACACAGGTTCAGACTGAACCTACGAGTATGTCTAATTCTAGCAGTGCGACACAGTTCGATGAATTACCTTCTGATGTATTAAATAAAACAGCTGAATACCCTAGTGCATATTTAGATTATCCAAGCCAAACAGGTACTCCAAATAGTATTCATCAATATACAACTAATAGTGGTAAACCTCTCCAAAATACTATTTATAATGGTGATGGAAAAGCAGTAATGCAACTCGATTTTAAACCACATGGAACTGGAAATATAAATGGTGTTCCTCA
The DNA here is from genome assembly GCF_027111255.2 of Flavobacterium flavigenum. NCBI lineage: Bacteria > Pseudomonadati > Bacteroidota > Flavobacteriia > Flavobacteriales > Flavobacteriaceae > Flavobacterium > Flavobacterium flavigenum. The sequence continues at coordinate 1,937,701 of NZ_CP114285.2, forward strand.
CGGACATATAATGGAAGTTCCTGGAGTAATTTCAACAGGACATCAAGGAAATCATATTCCATTTATGTTATTAAAATTTAAATAAACAAGATATGTTAGAAAAGATCACACCAAGGTATGGCAATTTTCCTGATAGCCTTATTGAAAGAATTATTTTTTATCCAATTACAGGAAGTACCGAGAGCAATGTAGAGGTTCTTTTAAGTTGTTATAATATAAAAAATGAAATGAAGAAAGAAATGATAAAATTATCCTTTAAAAAAATAAAACAAATAAAACTAAGTCAACTTAATGATAATCCTAGTTTATTTTTGAATGAAATTTATATTGAGAATAAAAACGATTTAATTACATTCGATTTTTTTCCCATTGATCATTTTGATTATTTAGAAGAAAATCCTAATTCAAGTTTTATTATAAAATGCAGCGAGATTGATTTTGAGGTTTTAGAATAAGTCAAAATAGGAGATTACTTGTGGCGAGAAGGATAATCAATGGGTAGGCGCATGCCTGTAGCTTGTAACCACAAACAAGGTAACTTAATAAAATTTAATTATAACACATATTAGGGATTTCAAAAAAAATAGTATTTTAAATTAGAATAATAGCTAATTTACAAAATCTAAACGTTCCAAATTATATTATGACAGACTTAGTGCAGCTATTTACGTACGTTATAAAAATTATAGTACTAAAAAACTGTATTTTTTTTGGTTATAAATAAAACAATATTCTTCAGAATTTTCTGCAATAATTGATATTGGCACTAAAAAACCTCCCGAAAATTTAAACTTTTCCGGGAGGTTCAATCCTACAACTATTAATAAAAAAAATGATACTATTTCCAGCCGCCGCCTAAGTCTTTATAAACATAGACTGCTGCATTGAGCTGTTCTTTTTTGGTATCTATCAATTCTAATTTTGATTCTAACGCATCACGCTGTGTCATCAAAACTTCGAAATAATCTACTCTTGCCGATTTAAACAAGTCATTCGAAACCTCAATCGATTTATTTAAGGCATCTACCTGCTGTGATTTTAAATCGTAGCTTTTCTGTAAATTATCAATTTTAGAAAGTTGATTCGAAACTTCCAGATACGCATTCAAAATTGTACGGTCGTAGTTGTACAATGCCTGAAGCTGTCTGGCATTAGCACTTGAAAACTCGGCTTTGATAGCATTTCTGTTAATCAGCGGCGCTGCTAAATCTCCTGCCAGCGAATACAAAATAGATTCAGGAAACGTAAACAAATAAGACGGTTTAAAAGCCTGCACGCCAAAAGCTGCCGAAATATCAAGCGAAGGATAGAATTCGGCACGGGCAACTTTTACATCCAGTTTTGCTGCCACCAATTCTAATTCGGCTTGTTTCACATCCGGGCGGTTCATTAGTAACTGAGACGGAATTCCGGAGTTTACTTCAGCAGGCAATAACGTTAAAAAGTTAGTATTGGTTCTCTTTACTTCCTGAGGATATCTTCCTAATAAGAAATTGATTTTATTCTCGTTTTCTTTAATTTTCTGAAGAATATCAAACTCTAAACTTTTAGAAGTCAGCACCTCAGCCTGAAACTTCTGCACACCTAATTCTGTAGCTCTGGCTGCCTGTTTCTGAATTTTTACAATTTCTAAAGCATTTGTCTGTAACTCAATGGTCTGTTTTACAATATCCAGCTGACTGTCTAAAGCCAATAACTCGTAATAGGAATCGGCTACCTCAGCAATCAGATTGGTGATTACAAAGTTTTTGCCTTCTACAGTTGCCAGATAGCGGTTTAATGCGGCTTTTTTAGAATTGCGCAATTTTTTCCAGATATCTACTTCCCAATTGGCGTAAGCAGCAATGGTAAAATCTCCTAAAGGGTCCGGCATTTCTACACCTGGTTTAATTTCTGTAGTGGCATCACCCGCACCCTGACTGGTGTATCGCCCTACTTTTTCTACTCCTGCTCCGGCACGTACGCCTACAGACGGCAGTAAAAGCCCTTTTTTAACACGGATATCATTTTTTGCAATTTCGATTTCCTGCAGTGTAATGTTTAGTTCCTGATTGTTTTTTAAGGCTGCATCAATTAAGTCAATTAGATTTTGATCCTTAAAAAATGTTCTCCATTTCATAGAACCGGTATTGACTGTGTCCAGATTTTTGACTGCTCCAAAAGATTCCGGAACAGGGGAACTTGCCGTTGCAGTCTCGGCTACAGGGGCTTTACAGCCCACTACAGCAAGACAAATACCTAATGCAATACTATATTGATATGCTTTGAATTTATACATGATTGTTGTCAATTTCTTCAGTTAATGGATTCTCTTCTTCATGTTTTACCAGTTTATGTTTCTCGGCAATTTTAGCAAAGATGTAATACAAGCCCGGAATTACGAATACTCCGCAAATCGTCCCGATTAACATACCTCCTGCTGCTGCAGTACCAATAGTTCGGTTACCAATTTTTCCCGGACCAGTAGCAAAAACAAGCGGTATTAATCCGGCAATAAATGCGAATGAAGTCATCAAAATAGGACGGAACCTTGCCTTTGCACCTTCCATAGCAGCTTCTAAAACCGTTTTGCCTGCAGCATGTCTCTGGATTGCAAACTCTACAATCAATACGGCATTTTTACCTAATAATCCAATAAGCATAACCATCGCTACCTGCGCATAAATGTTGTTTTCTAATCCTGCAATCTGCAATAAAAGGAAAGCACCAAAAATACCGGCAGGAAGAGAAAGAATTACTGATAATGGCAAAATAAAACTTTCGTACTGAGCTGCAAGAACCAGGTATACGAATCCTAAACAAATTAAGAACACCCAGATTGCCTGATTGCCCTGTGCTACCTCATCGGCAGAGATTCCCGCCCAGTCAATATCATATCCTCTTGGTAATTTTTTCGCAGCTACTTCCTGAATCACCTTAATCGCAGTACCGGAACTGTAACCCGCAGCTGGAGAACCACTGATCTGTGTAGAAGTGTACATATTATGACGTGTAATCTCTGAAAGTCCATATACTTTTTCCAGTTTCATAAAAGCAGAATACGGCACCATCTCATCACGATTGTTTTTTACATACAACTTCAAAATATCATCTGGCTGTGCACGATATTCCGGTGAAGCCTGAACGATTACTTTATAATTAATTCCAAATTTGATAAAACTGATTTCATAATTACTACCCACAAGAGTCGACAGGGAATTCATGGCGTTTTCGATTGAAACCCCCTTCTGCTGTGCAAGGTCATTGTCTACTTTCATCATAAATTGAGGAAAACTGGCACTGTAAAAACTAAACACATTGGATAATTCAGGCTGTTTGTTTAATTCAGCCACAAAATCGTTGTTTACCTGCTCCATTCTCTTGTAATCGCCAGAACCTGTTTTATCTAACAAACGAAGCTCAAATCCTCCGGCAGCTCCATAACCAGGAACAGCTGGCGGTTGGAAAAACTCGATATTAGCTCCTGCGATATCTTTGCATTCTTCCTCCATTTCATGCATAATCTCCAGAACAGATTCTTTTCTTTCACTCCAGTCTTTTAGATTCACCAAACAAGTACCTGAGTTTGCTCCTGTACCCTCTGAAAGGATTTCATAACCTGCTAATGAAGAAACCGATTTTACGCCATCAATATGTTCTGCAATTTTTTGAACTCTCTCTGCAATATTGTTGGTTCTTTCTAGTGAAGATCCTGGTGGTGTCTGGATAACCGCATAAAACATTCCCTGGTCCTCATTTGGAATAAATCCGGAAGGCACGTTACTGCTTATTAGCCATGTTCCCGCACAAAATCCTAAAAGCGCCACTATGGTAACCACTCTTCTGTTGACAATTTTACCTAATAAATTTTGGTACTTGCCCTGCGCCAGATTAAACTTGTTGTTGAAACCATCGATAAACCGGTCAGCAAGAGTTTTTTTCTTAGGTTTACCATGATTGTTTTTTAACATCATTGCACACAAAGCCGGAGTCAGGGTCAATGCCACAATACCCGAAAGAATAATTGCTGTGGCCATGGTAACTGAAAATTGTCTGTAAAATACTCCAACTGGTCCTGACATAAAGGCTACCGGAATAAATACTGCCGCCATAAGAAAAGTAATTGCAATGATTGCCCCCGCAATTTCGTGCATTGCTTTTTTAGTAGCCTTAAATGGCGACAGATGTTCTTCTTCCATCTTGGCGTGAACGGCTTCGATAACCACAATCGCATCATCGACGACGACCCCGATTGCTAGTACCAAAGCAAATAAAGTAATTAAGTTCAGCGAAATATCAAAAAATGTCATGAACACAAAGGTTCCTACCAGCGATACCGGAACCGCAATGGCCGGAATAACCGTTGAACGCCAGTCTCCTAAGAAAAGGAAAACTACTAATCCTACCAGAATAAACGCTTCAACCAATGTGTGAATTACCTTTTCAATAGAAGCGTCAAGGAATTTAGAAACGTCATACGAAATTTCATAATCCATTCCTTTTGGAAATCTTTGTTTGATTTTTTCCAGCTTGGCTTTTACTTCTTCGATAACCTGATTGGCATTACTTCCAAAAGATTGTTTCAATACAATCGCCGCTGATGGTTTTCCGTTCAAATTCGAATAAATATCATACATCGAACTTCCAAATTCAACTTTTGCAATATCTTTCAAACGTAAAAGCTCTCCATTTGGATTTGATTTTACGACAATGTTCTCATATTGTTCTTTTGTAGTAAAACGTCCGGAATATTTCAATACATATTCAAATGCCTGAGAACGTTTTCCTGAGCTTTCCCCTGTTTTACCCGGGGAAGCCTCCAAACTCTGACTTGATAAAGCTTCCATTACCTCATCTGCAGAAATTTTATAAGCCAGCATACGATCTGGTTTCAGCCAAATACGCATGGCATATTCACGTGTTCCTAAGATATCTCCGGAACCAATACCGTTTACCCTTTTTAATTCAGAAAGTACGTTAATATCAGCATAGTTGTATAAAAACTTCATGTCGGTATTTGGGTCTGTACTGTAAAGGTTCACGTACATCAGCATACTTGGTACCTCTCTGGTAATTTTGATACCTTCACGAATTACCAAAGGAGGAAGTTTATTGGTAACAGAAGCCACACGGTTCTGAACGTTAATTGCTGCCTGGTTAGGATCAGTACCTAAGTTAAAAACTACTTTTATTGTTGCTTCACCATCGTTTCCGGCATCTGAAGCCATATATTTCATTCCGGGAACTCCGTTTAAGGCTCTTTCCAAAGGAATAACAACCGCCTTAACCATCAATTCTCCGTTAGACCCAGGATAGTCTGCAGTAACATTCACCATTGGAGGTGAAATGGTAGGGAATTGGGTAATTGGCAAACTTAATACCGATAAGACCCCTAAAAAGACAATTATCAACGATATTACTATCGAAAGAACAGGTCTTTGAATAAATTTATTAAACATTTGTTATATTTTTTATGATTGGATCAATTCAGAGTTTCAGGTTTCAGGTTTCGCTCTAAATTTGAAACCTGAAACTTTTTACTCCGCTTTTAGTCTTAAATTGTTGATTACCTTTTGCGGGGCGATATAAACGTAATTGATTTTATCTCCTTCTTTTACTTTCTGAACACCTTCAAGTAAAATTTTATTATTTTCTGTCAGTCCGCTGCTTACAACATATAAATCCGGAATTTCACCAGTAATCGTGATTTCTTTTGCGCTTACCTTATTGTTCTTATCGACAATAAACACATATTTTTTATCCTGAATTTCGTAAGTCGCTTTTTGTGGAATCACAATAGCATTTTTCAAAGGAACCAACATCTGAACCTTCCCGGTTTCTCCGTTTCTAAGTAATTTTGAATTATTAGCGAACCTTGCCCTAAAAGCAATATTTCCGGTTTCGTTATTAAATTCACTTTCGATAACCTCAACATTTCCTTTGTACTTAAAAGGTTCACCGTTGGCCAAAAGCAGCCCTACTTTTGTTTCTGCACGGTCTTTTACATCGGTTTGATATTGCAGGTATTCCGGCTCAGAGACATTAAAATAAGCAAACATCTGAGAGTTATCTGAAAGGCTGGTCATCAATTCTCCTTCATCAATAAGACTTCCTAATTTTAACGGAATACGGTCGATCGTTCCGTCAAAAGGCGCTTTGATTTCGGTAAATGACAAATGAAGTTTAGCCAGTGCCACCTCAGCTTTTGCCGACTGCAGTTTTGCCTGGGCAACACTTAGTTCGTTTTTAGAAACGATATTTTTATCTGCCAGGGTCTTCGCGTTTAAAACCTCAATTTCTGCAGATTTTTGTTCTGCCTGGGCTTTTAGCAATTCTGCCTGATACATGTTGGGCATGATTCTGAATAATAACTGACCTGCTTTTACAAACTGTCCTTCATCCACATAAATATTTTGTAAAAACCCTTTTTCCTGGGCGCGGATTTCGATGTTTCGTACAGAACGAATCTGCGAAACATATTCTTTGGTAAATGAAGTGTCAATTTTTACAGGATTGGTTACTGTAAATTTTTCTGCTTCCTCTTTTTCTTCTTTTTTAGATGTACAACTGGTTAGGCACACTAAGGCAATTAAGCCTGTGAAAACAATTCTTTTCATGATTTAAGTATGGAAATTAAGCGATTGAATGCTTGGAATAAAAAATTCCTTTAGAGGTAAAAAGCATCAGTAACCATAGTCAGAACAGAACTGTCCCATGTGAAGAAGTAAAAATATACATCACGAGATATGAATGCTCATAACTCAGGCAACCGATGTATAAGTATTTATCAGATTCTTAAAACGCGCTGCGTAATGTAAATAGGATTTGAATAGCCACAGAATGGCACAAAGAATTTGAAATAACGGTGATAATTTACAGTAATCTGATCTGAGAATGTCAGATACCAATTATCAAGCAGACTATAATTTGCAGCAAAAATTTTGCCGCCTAAATCATTTTTAAGAGCATCGCCTCCCAGAAATTCCTCATCCAGATCAAGGTCGGCTTCTTCAATTATAGAAGTTCCCTGTTCGTGGGTGATGTATTTTACACGGTGTTTATGCTCATAATTGTGAGAAGAATTTTGATGGGTACCGGCATTGATATATTGCCCTCCGCCCAGCAGAAGGAAATTCATGAATACCAAAAATAAAATTATTCTTCTCATATTGGTTGCGAAAGTAAGCAAAGAATTGAAACAAAAAAATAAATTTTAATAAGGTTTAACAACTATAAACCAACTAAAACGTTTTCTTTCACCCATTAAAAATTTAACAAATTAATTTTCAGATTTAATTTGTAAAAAATAGAAGACTTTTTTCATTATCAAATAAATCTTTTTTCATTTTTTAACCACTGGTTATCATTTAAATAACTCAAAAACACAAAATTATTTCTTCAATTCAGTCTAATTTTGGGTAAAAGAACTTCTCTTACAAATAAATATTTCTATATTCGTTTAACAAATATCAATTAACCCCAAATTAGTTTTTATGAAACACGTATTACTTACTTTATTTTTTATGGCGACCTGTTCAGTATGGTCACAATCAGCAACTGCTTATTTCGACAAAGCAATGAAAAAAGCCGAAGCCGGCAACACAAAAGGCGCAATTGCAGACTACACAAAAGCAATCAGTATGAATTCAAAATTTGTAGAAGCCTATCAGAACCGTGGTGTAGCCAAATTCAAGCTAAACGATTTCACAGGTGCTTTGGCTGATTTTAACAAAACCATCGAGTTAGATAACATGAATGCTGATGCCTATACAGGGAGAGCAAACGTAAATTACAAACTATTAAATTATCCTGATGTTATTAAAGATTGTTCTTATTCGATTATGTTAAACCCAAAAGATTATGTGTCTTATAATCTTAGGGCATTAGCCTATAACAAATCAGGCGACAAAAAAAATTGCTGCAAGGATTTCTCTAAAGCGATAGAATTAGGAAGCCAAAGTGCGATTAAGAACAGAGCAACTTTTTGTAAATAAACATTAGCTAAAAAATAATATCGGCAATCTGTAGAATTCAAATTTTACAGGTTGCTTTTTTTTTGTAAAAAGAAGCACATTTTTAACTCCAGAAGATATTCTTACATTTGCTCAAAATAAATGAAATGGCTCTTTTAAAGAAAATAAATAATAAGGCACAAACAGATCAAAATTCAGGTTTTGGCACAAATGCTAACAGCTATGGCGGAAGATTTGTGAACAAAAACGGAACGCCAAACATCGAGAAAAGAGGCATGCATATGTTGCGCAGGATCAGCTGGTACCATACCATGATAAATATGCCCAACTGGAAATTCATGTTGATTTTATTTATTTTTTATATTGCCATCAATTTTGTTTTTGCAATGCTATATTATGCAATCGGAATTGAACATCTTGACGGAATATCTCAATCGCAAAATGTTTGGACACAATTTGGACAGGCTTATTTTTTCAGCGCACAGACTTTTACAACTGTTGGTTACGGACATATCAGTCCAATCGGATTTTTGACCAGCGCCCTTTCTGCTGCAGAAGCTTTAATCGGACTTTTAAGTTTTGCCATAGCGACAGGTTTATTCTTTGGAAGATTCAGCAAACCAACCGCTTTTTTAAAATTTTCCCATCATGCCCTGATTTCTCCATATAAAAATGGCAAAGGTTTAATGATAAGGCTTGTCCCTTTTAAAAACACCAATTTTACTGATGCAAAAGCAAAAGTAACACTTGGGATGAGCATAGAAGAAAACGGAGTAATGACCAATAAGTTTTATAATCTTGATTTAGAACTAGACAGAATTAATGCACTTTCCTTAAGCTGGACGCTGGTTCATCCAATAACAGAAAACAGCCCTTTGTATAATTTTACCGAAGAAGATTTCATGAAGGTCAATGGAGAAATCCTGGTCTTTATTACTACTTTCGATGATATGTTCAGCAATACCGTCGCTGCAAGGACTTCTTATACATTTAATGAAATTATATATGGAGCCAAATTCAAAACCATGTACAACCGAAGCAAAGACGGTTCCAGAACAATTTTACACTTAGATTTATTAAACAGTGTAGAACAGGCAACTTTCTAATAATCTATCATTTTGATGAGGTTTTAGACGTAATCTCAGATTTTATTCTATTTTTGTTTATCCAATAACAAAGAATGATAAACAATATAAAAACAGTTTTCAATATAAAAGATCTTGAAAACTTATCCGGAATAAAAGCACACACTATTCGCATCTGGGAAAAGAGGTACAATATCCTTGAACCTATGCGGACTGATACTAATATCAGACTATACGATTTAGCCAGTTTACAAAAGCTGCTCAATATTACCCTGCTTCATGAATACGGATACAAGATATCTAAAATCGCCACTTTTCCTGAAGAAAAAATTCCGGAGTTGGTCCGCGAAATTATTTCAATGAAAAATTCACAGAATTACGCCATCAATTCGTTTAAGATGTCTATGATGAATTTCGATCAGGAGCTTTTTTTTAACACCTTCGACTGGCTGATTTCTGAAAAATCATTTCAACAGGTTTTTAAGGAACACTTTCTTCCACTTTTGAAAGAATTAGGACTTTTATGGCAATCACAAACCATCAGTCCGGCAAACGAACACTTCATGAGCCACCTGATTAAGCAAAAAATATTAATTTATACCGAGGGGCTTCAAATTGTTAAGCCTACCAAAACAGATAAAGTATTTGTGCTTTCTTTACCGCTGAATGAAATTCATCAAATAGGATTGCTGTATCTTCAATACGAAATCGTACTCAAAGGCTACAAAAGTATTTATCTGGGCGAAAGCATGCCTATAGAAAACCTGGAGGACCTCACCAGACATTTCAACAAAATTACTTTTGTTACCTTTATGACTGTACAGCCAGATCGCGGCGTTGTAAATCAGTATGTAAAAACAATGGAGAAAAAACTGCTTTTAAAAACCAACGAAATCTGGCTGATTGGAAAAATGGTTGAACATATTGACCGAAAAAACTTATCAGAAAGAACATTTGTTTTTGACACAATGGAAGAAACTATTCAAAGAATATAATTTTGTCTAAAGTTTTTGTATATTTGTTAAACAAATGAAAAAAACTATCTCCATAATAGGTTCTGGGTTTTCTGCTTTAGCAGCTTCATGCTACATGGCAAAGCTTGGACATGACGTAACTATATACGAAAAAAACGATTCGATTGGCGGAAGGGCAAGACAATTTAAAAGCAACGGTTTTACCTTTGATATGGGGCCAAGCTGGTACTGGATGCCGGATGTTTTTGAACGATTCTTTCAGGATTTCGACAAAAAACAATCGGATTATTATGAGCTTATCAAATTAAATCCTGCCTATCGGGTTTATTTTGGCATTGATGATTTTATAAATATCTGCGACAATCTTGAAGCAATAAAATCTACTTTCGAAAACATCGAAAAAGGAAGCGGACAAAAGCTTCAGACTTTTATCAATGAGGCTAAAAGCAATTACGATATTGCCATAAAAGATCTGGTATATCGTCCCGGGGTTTCTCCTTTAGAATTAATAACACCAAAAACTGTTTTAAAACTTAACGAGTTTCTTAGCACAGTCAGTTCTGATATCCGGAAAGAATTCAAAAATGAAAGACTGATCCAGATTTTGGAATTCCCCGTTTTGTTTCTGGGTGCGAAGCCTTCCAAAACCCCTTCGTTTTACAATTTCATGAATTACGCCGATTTTGGTTTAGGCACCTGGCATCCTAAAACCGGGATGTTTGATGTGGTTCGCGGGATCGAAAAACTGGCTTTAGAATTAGGCGTGACAATTAAAACCAACTCGGGAATTGAAAAAATAATTGTAGAAAATAAAACGGCTACCGGAATTGTAATTAACGGAAAAACAATCCAGTCGGACATTATTTTAAGCGGTGCCGATTACCAGCATACCGAAACTTTACTCGAAAAAGAATATCGCGCCTATTCTGACAACTATTGGGAGAGCCGTGTTTTTGCCCCTTCTTCCCTGCTGTTCTTTGTAGGTTTTGATAAAAAAATAGAAAACATAACGCATCATGCCTTATTCTTTGATGTTGATTTCAATCAGCATGCAGCTGATATTTATGATGACCCAAAATGGCCTGATGCCCCATTGTTTTATGCTAACTTTCCATCAAAAACAGATCCGACAGCAGCACCTGAAGGAATGGAAACGGGTTTCTTTTTAATTCCGCTAGCACCGGGAATAAATGACAGTGAAGCACTTAGGGAAAAATATTTTGAGAAAATCATCACTCGTTTTGAGCAGATTACGCAACAAAAAATAAAAAATAATATTATATTTAAGAAATCATTCTGTAAAAACGATTTTGTAGCGGATTATAATGCTTACAAAGGAAATGCTTACGGAATGGCAAATACCTTATTACAAACTGCTTTTTTAAGGCCAAAATTAAAAAGCAAAAAAGTACGTAATTTATATTTTACAGGACAATTAACAGTTCCTGGTCCAGGGGTTCCGCCTGCTTTAATTTCAGGAAAACTGGTTGCTGAGTTAATTCAAAAATCACTTTAGATCTTAAAAAATGAAATCATTATTCGACACCGTTTCTTTCAAATGCAGTAAGCTGGTTACCAAAAACTACAGCACTTCTTTTTCGCTTGCCGTACACATGCTGGCACCAAGCATTCGCGATGCCATTTACAGCATTTATGGTTTTGTGCGATTTGCTGATGAAATTGTAGATTCTTTTCATGATTATGAGAAAGAATACCTTATTGACGATTTCGAAAAAGAATATTACAAAGCGATGCAATTAGGAATAAGCCTCAATCCTATTCTTAATTCTTTTCAGCATACTGTAAAAGAGTATAACATCACAGACGATCTGGTTCAGGCGTTTTTAAAAAGCATGAAACTTGACCTCATCAAATCAAATTATAACACCCAGACTGAATATGAAGATTACATTTATGGATCAGCGGATGTGGTGGGTTTAATGTGCCTGAAGGTTTTCGTAAAGGGAAATAATCAAAAATACGAGCAGCTTAAAAATGAAGCGATGCGATTGGGATCAGCTTTTCAAAAAGTGAATTTCCTGCGGGATTTAAAAGACGACAATCTGGTTTTAAACCGAAATTATTTTCCGGGTGTCAATCTGAATTCATTCGATGAAAATACAAAAACTGCTATCATCAACGAAATCGAAGAAGATTTCAGAGTGGCCTATCAGGGAATCGTTAAACTGCCAATTGAAGCTAAATTTGGGGTTTACACCGCGTTTATCTATTATAAAAAACTACTGAAAAAGCTTAAAAATACTCCCTGCTCCGAAATTGGAAATTCAAGAATCCGTGTTTCAAATTATACTAAAGCAGGTCTTTTGGCCCAGTCTTTTGTAACTTACAAATTAAAATTAGTCTAAGGACTCAATCAAAAAAATACAAAATGATTTCTTTTTTAATCTTTTTAGGGGTTTTTCTGTTCATGGAATGCGTTACCTGGCTTACGCACAAATACATTATGCATGGGCTGATGTGGTATTTCCACGCAGATCATCACCAGCCAAAATACGAACATACTTTTGAGCGTAATGATATCTTTTTTGTCATTTTCGCCATTCCAAGCATCATTCTTTTTTACTTTGGAGTCCAGGGCGGTTTCAATTATTTGTTTTTTGTGGCATGTGGCATTACCACTTACGGAATATGCTATTTTCTGATTCACGATGTATTGATCCACCAACGTTTTAAATGGTTTAAAAACACCAAAAACAGATATCTTATCGGCCTACGAAAAGCACATAAAATCCACCATAAACATTTAGGAAAAGAACACGGCGAATGTTTCGGAATGTTATTCGTGCCTTTCAAATATTATAAAATGTAGCAAAATTTGGGCGTTCCCCAAGGGTCGGGCTTTCCGTTCCCGCTTCCCGATAAAAAATCGGGAGAGCTCCACTTTAATCCCTAACGCATTCGTAAATCAGGAAATTTCCCTAATCCAAGTCTATGAAAATCTATAAACTAGAAACCGTTCAGCATCTTAATGCCACTATTGAAGAATGCTGGGACTTTTTCTCAAGTCCTCAAAACCTTCAAACCATCACACCCAAAGACATGAGCTTCGAAATCCAGGATTTTGATGGAAAGCGCATGTATCCCGGACAAATCATAACCTATACGCTGAAACCTTTGTTCGGAATTAAAATGAATTGGGTAACCATCATTACCGTTTCTCAGGAAAACCAGTATTTCATAGACGAACAACGTTTCGGTCCTTACGCTTTATGGCATCACAAACACTTTTTTGAACCGGCAGAAAATGGCGGAACTAAAATGACCGACATCGTGCATTATGCCATTCCATTTGGATTTCTCGGACAAATCATGAATACGTTAGTGGTAAATAAAAAGATCAGGGGCATCTTTGATTTTCGTCGTACCAAAATCGACGAATTGTTCAATTCGAAATTATAATTGCAAACTTTATGTTTAAACACATGGAAACATAGATTCAATTTGTGCTTAAAGGCGTTTCACTTTTATAAAAACACATAGTTATGTGTTGAGAAATGTGTTTCTCTTTTTACACCCTCTTGAAAATCAAAATCTATGTATCTATGTGTTAAAAAATAAACAGTGAAAACCCATATAATGGCAAAACAAAAAGTTACTTTTTTCTGGTTCCGACGCGATTTGCGTTTAGAAGACAATACTGGATTATTTCACGCCTTACAATCCGGTTTTCCTGTTATTCCGCTTTTTATTTTTGATGACTCAATTCTGGAAAGCCTCCCAAAAAATGATGCCAGAGTGAATTTCATCTATGATTCACTTGAAAAGATAAACACTGAATTGCATGCTGTACCATCTTCAATCTTAATCAAAAAAGGAAACACTAAAAACGTCTGGCAGTCACTTATCGAAGAATTTGATATTCAAACTGTTTTCTTCAACAAAGATTACGAACCTTATGCCATTAAGCGTGATTTAGCCATTACCAAAGTATTAAAAGAAAACAATATTGAATCTTTCTCCTTCAAAGATCACGTTATTTTTGAAGAAAAAGAAATCACAAAAACTGATGGTCTCCCATATACAGTTTACACACCCTACAAAAACAAATGGCTGGAGAAATATAAAATGGCAGGACAAGTTCCTGAATACGATACCAAACCATTATTGAGCAACTTTGCGAAAACTTCATGTCCATTTCCTGCATTACCTGAAATTGGTTTTGAAAGAAGCTCGATAAAAGTCCAGCCACACAACTTAAGCCAGATTGGAAATTATAAAGAAACCCGTGATTTCCCGGCTTTAGACAGTACTTCGTATCTTTCACCGCATTTGCGTTTTGGAACCGTTAGTATTCGGAAATTAGTGAATTGGGCCAACCGAAAAAACCAGATTTTTTTGAGCGAATTAATCTGGAGGGAATTCTTTATTCAGATTCTGTTTAGCTTTCCGAAATGTGTCAATCACAATTTCAAACCAGCTTATGACGGAATTGAGTGGCGCAATAACGAAGACGATTTCAAGCGCTGGTGCTCCGGAACAACAGGTTATCCCATGGTCGATGCCGGAATGCGTCAACTCAACGAGACCGGTTATATGCACAATCGCGTACGTATGGTGGTAGCGAGTTTTTTATGCAAACATCTATTGATCAACTGGCAATGGGGCGAAGCTTATTTTGCAGAGAAATTATTAGATTTTGAATTAGCCTCCAACGTTGGCAACTGGCAATGGGCAGCCGGAACGGGCTGTGATGCTGCTCCGTATTTCAGGGTTTTTAATCCGGAAATCCAGCAAAAGAAATTCGACGAAAAAGGAACCTACATCCGCAAATGGATTCCTGAATTTGATTTGGGTTATAATGAACCAATGATTGATCATGCTTTTGCGAGGGATCGTGCAATTGCGACTTACAAGACGGGGATTTTGAAGTAATGTTACCTTGTTATTTTCGACTTATGAAAAATGAGTATTTCAGTGAAATGCAAAATTGTTAATATAAAATACAAAACCAACTTCCCATTAAGTTTATTGCCTCAAATCCGTTGTAGCTTTTAATAGTTCGTTTTTATTTTTTAACAAGGAATCTCAGTTTTTCTTTTTTAAATTGATATTCAATTTCCTCAAAATTTCTATTTTCAATTATTTCTCTTTCTTTGATGTCAATAATAAAACTTACTTTAGTAATCCAAGTATTAGAAACATTTGAAAAGTCAGAGTCAATTTCTTTTTCATCAGAGTCAATTTCAATTTCATAATCTTTGGTCAGTAAGGTTATTTTAGTTCCACGAGATGTTTTTAAATTCAAATGACTCAGAATTGTAGAATTCATAAATAAAAATCCATTTAATTCCTGAAAGTCTAACCAAAATTGACCTTGTTTTGATTCTGCAATTTTAATACCTGAAATATTTTTAATTTTCTCTTCAGTGTGAGTATCAACGTGTAATTTTTCAATTGCCCTAATATTTCCAAGAGCTGCTAAAATTTCATCTTTTTTTCTTAAAATATTCATTTACTCGATTTTTATTTTTAGTAAAAACTCTAAAAGTTAATAGAAATGATTTTATCCCATTTTTCTATTTCGGAAATTAGTTTACTGTTCTCGGTCAGTTTTCCATTTTCAGAATCTTCGGCTGACTTATCAATTCTTTTCTGAAACTCTTTTATTGTCATTGGTTTCAACTCACAACTATTTTGTTTTTTTTCTGTAATAGTTTTTCTAAATGAGAAATTGCTTTCTCACTTTCTAGTTTGAGAAAATCTTTTATAAAATTTAATTTTCGAGTTTGCAAATCCATTTTTTCTGTCTTTCTTTTTTCTAAACTACAAATTAACTTTAAACGATTGTTTTATTTTATACAGATTTTGCCAAACCAGAGTTTTGGCGTATATCTTTTTTGACTCGTCATAAGATACTAAACTCAATCTGTCTGTCGTTTGTAACTAATGCCTATTTTAAAACGAGTTTCATTGTTCGTGCTACGCACGCAACGAAATTATAGCTGTTAACAGTAGTAATTTCTTTCAAAATCTACTGTCAATTTCAACATCTCTATTGAGTCCATTTAGTAGGTTTTCAAATGCTTCATTTGGTGTCTTTCCACCTGTCAATTTATATATTAAACTCTTAATATTGAATTTACAATAAACTCCTTTTCTTGGATTATATAAGCCTGCAAATTTCCAATTTTCTTCTCCGCTTACTTGTCTTAAAGCGATGTAAATAAATAGTTGTTTTAAGTCACTTGATTTGAAATTTCTGTTTACTGTTTTTATCTCAAATAATGAATCTCCAATTGAAATGTCTGCAAACAAATCAGGTATAAAGCTATATCCTTTTAACTTTGGCTTGAATATGACGTCTTTTCCGCCCAATTTTTCAATAAATTCAAGTGTGTTGTCTGCGATAGAAATTATTTCTAGTTTCTCGATTTCTGAAATACTTAAATCATTTTCAGAATAATTGCCAGACCTCCAAATACTTCTTGCGGTTTCTTCTATAATTATATCTTGTTCCTTTTCGGTGAATGCGTTCAAAGGAGTTACCTTGTTCAAAAAGGCAAATTCAGAAAGGTTAAAAGCAGCTTCTGAAACTAAATCATACCTTACTTCATCTAAAGCAATTACTTGTTTTGCATTTATCGCTGTAATTTGGGTATCATTAAACACGCGAATGAAAGTTGGTGTAAGTAATGGAAAATGCTGTTTCCATATTGCACTGAATTTTTCAGATATATCTCTTTCACTTATCATACTAATATGTTTTGATTAGCTTGTTTTCTCATAGCACACCAGTCTCTAAAAAGTTTTTCTTCCTTACTGAATAGTTTTTTGTTATCGCCTCTCCAATGATTACCCTCATCATCTAAGAAATATGATGCATAAATAACTGCTCTTCTTTCCCAAGCCGTCAATGTTGTAAAGTTGTTTTTTATATCAACAAGCCAATAATGACAGTTCCAATTTGACATTGCAATAATTATTTGCCTCTTAATAAAGTGGTTTATTGGCATTTCAAATAGTTTGACGAACAAATACTCTTTTTCAGCTGAGTGTCTTATAGATAATATTTGTATGATATAACTGATATTCATTTCTATTTTAGTTAGAAAACTTTCAATGTTGAATAAGTTAATTAGTGAGCTATCAACCAAATCTTTACCCTCATTAATCAAGTCATCATAAACACTTCTTACAGATCGCATAATTGAAGTGAAAACAGGAGAGAGTGTTACCAAATTATTTTGGTCAAGTAAAATTTTTACTGCTTGCACTTGATTTTCAGGTATCAATGCTTTTATAGCGTTGATAGCTTGCTTTGTAACCGTTTGGTCAATTCTCGTTTTGTTAACCTCTCTAGAAAGAATACCGATAATATCAATTTCTCTTACGGCTTCCTTTAGAGTTTCATAATCTTCGACTGCTGTAGCTGAGTAAGGGTCGAATCGTATCGAAATATTTAGTAGTTTTTGTTCATCTTCTGCAACTTCCGAATTTGGTTGTGGGTCAAGAAATAGGTGTATTTCTTTGAATTCTTCGGATGCCATAATTTTAGTTTTATCTTTTTGCAATCCAAGTTGGTCGTTAGATAACTTTTCAGAAAGCAGAATTAGTTTTTTATATGCATCAGATTCACTTTCACAAAATATTGTGTAGTCATCTGCATACCTGCAAAAAACAACTCCTTTTGATTTTAAATGTTTGTCTGTATGATTAAGAGCGAGTTCTGCTAAAATTCTTGAAGCAGGACCACCAACTGGAAGTCCATAAGAAATTGTTCCAGAGAACTTGCTAAGTATTTTCATTATTTTGCCTTGAACTTTGTTGTTTGGGTCAATTCGTTTTAATTCATTCTCTAATTTATGATGGTTAATTCTGGGATAAAAATTTGATATGTCAGTTTGTAAAACATAGTTGTAATTTTTCGAATACTCAATGCACTGTTTTTTATAATCTATCCAAGTAGTATCCTTGAATAATGACCCAGTTGATTCATTCCATTGATAACGATATGAGAATACATTTTTTTCTTGTTCATTTAGTCTTTTGTTTTCAATGTCTTCAGCTATTGATATAACAAGTCCTAAGAAATATGCATTCCAAAAAGGTTCAATTAATGTTGCTTGTCTGAAGCCATAATATCCAACTTGGCTTAGTTCAACTATAGTCAAAGGTGGCGATTGTGCAATTGCTTCATCAATATTATTGTGATAAGCCTCTAAAATATCTAGAGTTTCTTCCAACTTTTGTTCAAAAAGATTTCGTTCAAATGGAAACGGGAAAATGTCTGTGTCACCGTGTCGAACTATATTTTCCAATGCTTTTTTAAAATTGTCTCTCATTTATCTTGATGTATTGTGGTCGTCTTTAAAATTGGTGCTAACTCATTTATATCAGCCATAAAATGACTTAAATAAACTTATTTTGTGTTCGCTTTGTGCCATAAATTGCTTAGCGAATATAGGAAAAACTTTCATAAATCTTTAAATATAATTTTATACCTCAGAGAACTTCTATACCGTTTAGCCTGACCGCTATTTTAATTTCAACAAATGGATTATTAACACTAAAAATATACTTATGAAACCTAAACCCCTAGCCCAGATGGAAACGGCATCCTTTTGTGGCGGTCCCGATAACTATCGGGAGCAAACAAAAGATACAGTGTACAGCTGGACACGAGCGATATCGAACTGACGAAGTAAATAGCTCCTGAAACTACTTAATGAGTTTATTCAGCATTCCGTTGAAGATAAAGCCATGAAAAGGCAGAACGGAATACCAGTACAATTTTCCTAAGATTCCTTTTGGCTTAAAAGTTGCTGCCTGATACAACGTATTGTGAATGATTTTAAATTCGAGCCAGGCTTCGCCGGGGAGTTTCATTTCGGCATATAAAATCAGTTTTCCTTCTTTTTTATTGGCGTACAGAACGCGCCAAAAATCGAGTGCGTCTCCGGGATAAATATTGTGTTTATTGGTCCTGCCGCGACGGGAACCAACGCCTCCAAACAGCTTATCGATAAAACCTCTCAAGCTCCAGAGCCAGTCACCATAATACCAGCCGGTATCGCCTCCAATAGACCAAATCTGATTAATGGTATAATCCCGATCCAGAATTTCTTTTTTTCGCCGGTCAATGTAACAGCCTTTTTTAGGCACTTTTATATGTGAAGAAAGTCTTTGGCTCAACCTGCCGCTAATGAGTGAATCCTTCCAGCTTGAAGCCACTTTATCTTCATCCACTTTTAACAAGGCTCTTGAAAGCGCTTCTTTGTAACTGATTGGCTGTACACCTAAAAGGTCATTGATGCGGTGATCGCTGCAAATTACCTCCACTTTCATACTGCTTACCAAAGCGGTTGCCAGTTTATAGGAAGTCGAGGTTACAAAATACAGCCAGTAGGATGACAGTTTGGGTGTCATTACCGGAATGGTAAAAATATACCTTTTTAGATTTTTTGCTTCGGCGAAAGCCAGTAGCATTTGTTTGTAGGTTAGAATATCCGGACCTCCAATATCAAAACTTTGATTATAGGTAAGGGTATTAAAAAGTGATTTTGAAAGGAATTCCAATACATCATTGATGGCAATTGGCTGGCATTTTGTATTGAGCCATTTAGGCGTAATCATGACAGGAAGTTTGTTGACCAGATCACGGATAATTTCGAAAGAAGCACTTCCGGATCCTACTATAATTCCTGCTCTTAACGTCGTCAATGGCACTTTTGATTTTGCTAAAATACTTTCGACATTTTTGCGTGAAGACAGATGTTTTGAGAGTGATTTATCATTTACGATTCCGCTCAAATATAAAATTTGCTGCGCCTGGGTTTGATTGATCCTCTCTGAAAAATTCGCTGCCGAAATACTTTCGAGTTCATCATAATTGGTATCAGAACCCGACATGGAATGGATGAGATAAAATGCAGCATCAATATCTGCCGGAATATTTACCAGGGTTGATTTATCTAAAAAATCAACTTCAACAACCTGTATTTTTCCCTGGAAATCTTCAGGTACATAAAATCTGTTTTTATCCCTTACAGAACAAACTACATCATGACCTTGTGCTAACAAAATAGGTAAAATCCGTTTACCGATATAACCTGTAGCGCCTGTTAGCAGAATTTTCATCGCCCTTAGATTTTAAAAGTCACGAGACCATAATCCATTTCGAAAATCTGACCTGAAATAGAATTTGCTTTTTCTGAAATAAGGAAATCAACCATGTTCGCTACTTCATCAGGCTTTAAATAACTTTTCATTGGATGTCTTTCGATCATATTTTCTTTCATGCGATCGTTTCGGAGTATGGAAGCTGAGAGTGAAGTATCCGTTATAGTAGGCGCAATCGCATTAATGCGTACAACAGGAGCCAATTCTGCTCCAAGTGATTTTACCAAACCTTCAACCCCTGCTTTTGCAGTTGCAATACTGGCGTGAAAAGGCATTCCTAATTTAGCAGCAACTGTACTAAATAAAACGACAGAAGGCTGGTTGCCTTTTTTTAAAACAGGTAAATATTTCTGGATTGCTTTTACGGCACCTATCACATTAATTTCAAAGTCATTTCTGAAATCATCAACACTTAATCCCGAGATAGGCTTTAAATTAATAGAACCCGGACAATAAATCAAGGTATCAATGCTTTCGACAGGAGGAAGTTCGTCCTTCAAAATATCTAAACCAAAATGAGTCAGGTTTGGATGGGAAAAATCAGGTTCTGTCCTACTGATATTTAATACTTTGTTATTTTCTAACTGCTGCATTAAAATACCTCTTCCAATACCTTTACTTCCGCCAACAATTAGAATGTTTTTCATCTTTTCGAAATTTTATTATGGGTTATATGTCTTTGTCGGGAACATTTAAAACGACCTTCTCTAAAGTCTCTCAATTTTTCATGCTTGGTTTTCCTACCCTGAACACGTTCCCGCCACATTTTAAAACTTGAAGCTTTCATTTCGATTCGCATTAAATCGATAACTTCCTGTTCTTTTAAACCAAATTGCATAAAGATAGCCTCAAAAGTAGTCCTGTCTTCCCAAGCCATTTCTATGATTCTGTCTTTTTCCAGATCTGTCATTTCTTTTATCATTTGTATTTTTGAAATTCGTTCACTACAATTTTTGCTTTCAGATCAAACATTAAATTATAAAGCCCAAAGAACGTACGGTTCATGTAAATAAAATGTTTGGATCCGCGGTTTCCGTTCATTTTTTTCAGGTTGGTATCTTCTGAGAAACGTTTTCCTAATTCGGCAATAGCGTTGAAAAATTCCTCATCAGCAAAATCGAAAGTTTCGTTTTGAAAAGGTTTGGTAAACAATGATAACAAATCATGAAACATTGTTGTAAAATATTCAATTTCAGCAGCAGTATCGTCTGTGCGAAGGATTTCTAATTCGAATAATTTATCATTGAAAAGATCTTTATCAGTAATAACATTTTTGTTTATCAGTTCGAAATACGGAATATAAAACTCATTCGGAATTTGTTTCATACAGCCAAAATCCAATGCAATCAGTCGGTTTTGATCGTCAACCAGAAAATTTCCGGGATGCGGATCTGCGTGCACTTTTCGTAACACATGAATCTGATACATATAGAAATCCCAAAGCGCCTGACCAATTTTATTTCCTGTTTCACGATCAAAATCTTTGGCCGTAAACTCAGAAAGGTGAATTCCGGTCATCCAGTCCATCGTAATGATTTTCTCTGATGAAAATTCAGGATAATAGCTTGGAAAAAGAATGTTTTCTATTTTACTGCAGGCTTCTACAACTTCCTGACTTTGTTTTAACTCCAGCAAATAATTCGTTTCTTCGATGAGTTTGTCTTCAACCTCCTTAAAATATTTATCAGAATCTTTTCCCTGCAGGTTAAACATTCGGATGGCGATTGGTTTTACCAAAGCCAGATCTGATGAAATGCTGTTGGCAACACCAGGATACTGAATTTTAACGGCAAGCTTCTTCCCGTCTTTCTTCGCCAGATGCACTTGCCCGATACTGGCTGCATTAACCGAATTGGCATTGAATTCATCAAAAATTTCATAAGGAGTTTTGCCAAAATTATTCTTGAAGGTTTTTAAAACCAAAGGCGCCGAAAGTGGCGGAACAGAAAATTGCGACAAAGAAAATTTCTCTACATACGCCTGAGGCAAAAAGTTTTTGTCCATACTCAGCATCTGGGCGACTTTGAGTGCACTTCCTTTTAAGCTTTTTAGTCCGTCGTAAATGTCTTCGGCATTATTTTCATTGAGTTTATCGCGCGTCAAATCAGGATTGACTATTTTTTCCGCATAATGCTTTACATAGTTTACGCCAATTTTAGCTCCTGTTTGCACGAGTTTTCCAGCTCGTTCTATTTTTGACGTTGGTATATAATCGATTGTTTTCATTGTTTGCTGTATATTTTTTCTTTGAAGAGAAATTTTCCTAAATCTATAAGATGGTTCATTGGCGCCACATTCATTAATTCGAAGGAAGCATTAACCGATTTTTCGATAAAAATATCTGTTTTTTCAAAAGCTGCAGATTCATCATCTTTCCAGAATTTTATGGTCAGCATCAATTGCAGCCAGGCGCTTTCCTGAATGGTTTTCTCCTGAAACTTCTGCAGTTTTTCAACTTCAAGTCTATAATCATCCGTCAGGATTTCAGCAACATATGCTTTAAAACTATCCCTGAGCGAAGTAAGCTGCGTTAAGTTTTTCAATGGATTTCTGTCGGTTTTCAGTGATTGTAATACATAACTTCTGTTGGCTGTCAGGATTTCGAAGAAGGTAAAATAAAAACTCAGCATTTTGTTTTTCATATCATATTCCGGATAGTCCTCGTGCTGATGCAATAACTTCAAAGTGTTATCAAAAAACAATCTGAAAATTTCTTTTTCCAAACCTTCGAGCGTTCCAAAAAATGAATAAAATTCAGCCTCCGTAAAATCCTTATCTTTAACAAAATGATAAACGGATTTTGGCTTTTCGCCTTTTTCCAGTACTTCATTCATATATATTGAAACAATATCTTCTTTAGTGATTATCTTATTTTTAGGAGCCATTTCTTTTAAATTTAGAATTTGCCTTAAAGGTAAGGAATGTTTAACTATCTTTACGGATAGTTAAACAAAAGTTACTGTTAAATATTTGATAAACTATTATGGCTAAAAACGTATTACTTACAGGAGGGACGGGATTCATTGGTAAACATCTTACCAGCGTACTACTCGCAAATGGTTTTTCGGTATCCATTTTAAGCAGATCACCCCGAAATAACAGGGATCAAATTACCTATTACAAATGGAATCCTGACCAAAATTATATTGACGATGAAGCTATTATTTCTGCAGATTATATCATTCATCTCGCGGGCGAAGGAATTGTCGAGAAAAGATGGACTGCTAAACGTAAAAAAGACATTTTAGAAAGCCGCATAAAACCTGTCGAACTTATTTATTCGGTTTTAGAAAAAAAGAATAAATCCCTAAAAGCCTTTATTTCTGCTTCAGCAGTTGGGATTTACGGAGCTGAAACATCGGATGAAATTTGTACGGAAGACAGTCCTCACGCCAATGACTTTTTAGGTACTACCTGCCAAAAATGGGAAGATGAAGTAACTAAAATCGAATCTTTAGGCATCAGATCAGTAAAAATCAGGACTGGAATTGTTTTAGGCAGAAACGAAGGCTTCCTTAAAAAACTGCTGCCTGGTTTTAAAATGGGTTTCGGAACCATATTAGGAACAGGTAAACAATATTTGCCCTGGATACACATTGAAGATTTGTGCGGTATCTATTTAAAAGCCATTGAGGATGAAGAACTAAAGGGTTCATATAATGCAACTGTTTTAGATAACACTACAAATGAGATATTATCTAAAACACTTGCAAACGCACTCGGTTATGCTATCTGGTTACCAAAGGTTCCGGCTTTTGTACTTAAAATAGTTCTTGGCGAAATGAGCATTGCTGTACTGACAGGAAAAAGGGTATCAGCTGAAAAAATAAAGCAAAAAGGTTTCCATTTTCTGTTTGAAGACCTGAAAACGGCACTATCAAACTGTGTTTCCTGAAATTATTTATTTTAAAGTCAGCAGCATCGTTTCATCATTTCCTATAATACCGTTTAGCTCGGTATTGACTGTTTTCGCAATTTTAGAAGCGATTCTCTCCGGGATTGCAATATCAAAATCGGCAACAGCAATTGGGAAATCAGATTTGATTTGTATTCCTCCGTATACTTTTTTCAGAAAAGCTTTTACTTCAATATCTTTGTATTTACCGCGAATCATCAGCCTTCCTTTGATTACGTATTCTTTTTCGGTTTCATCAATATCTTTTAAGTCAAATTTTGCGATTTTGCCTTTAAAAACAGCTTTTGGATACCGATCACTTTCAAGATAATTTTCATTAAAATGCTGTTCCATCAAATCCAGCTTAAAATGAAAATCACGCATAGGAACAGTACATAAAAAAGTACTCGCTTTAGGATCTAAAACAATCATAACCGATTTGTTTACCGCTTTAATTTCTTCAAAACAAGGTACAGTAGCTTCAAAATTGATTATTGCCTTATTTGTAGAAATTTTTTCCTGCCCCATTATTGAACAGGCAGTAAACATTAAAATAAAAAATATAGTTCTTTTCATAATCGTCATCATTTAAACAATTATGTCATTCGATTTTTTAAGAAAGAAAACTAAGATTAAAAAACGAATGGCGTACTCCGTAAAATAATATGGTAATTCAGTGATTATACACTTAAATTTACGAATTATTCAGGAGCATGTTTAATGATTTTATGCTAAAATTTTGTGAAATTTAAACGAAAACGATTGAATCAAAGTTTAATTTTCAACTGCTGTACAGATTTCAATTAAAAACCCATTCAGATCCCTCACATAAGCCACAATTTGCCCCCATGGTTTCTGTTTAGGCTCTGAAACTAAAACAGCTCCTAACGAAGTTGCCTTTTGTACCAATTCACCAACATTATCGGTTATAAAACCTAATTCTATTGCAAAAGGCTTATCTTCTAAGCTGCTTTCAACAAAACCTTCAGGTAAATTTTGTGAAGCCAGTTTTTTGGAAGCAAATGAAATTGTAGTTTCTCCTGTGCTTAATTCCCCATAATCATTTTCAGGAGTTATAAATTTCCTTGAAAACCCAAAAGCGTTCTCGTAAAATGCAAGGGATATCTCCACATCTTCAACATATAAAATTGTATAGCCAAACTTTACCATCTTATTTTTATTTATTTATTATCCAATCTCTACCAATACATTGTACTTGTCTAAATTTGCCAAATCTTCAATTGAGTTTACTTTGGCTTCTTTTGCATGTTCTTCTATTTCTTTTTTAGTTTCAATTTGCTTGATGCATTTTCTGAAACGGCGCACTTCATCCAGATTGGTTAAAATTAATCCGGGAACCTGAACACTTTTACCTTCTTTATCTTTGGCAACCATCGTAAAATATGAGGAGTTGCAATGTTTGACAACACCAGTCTGAATATGCTCTGCCTCTACTCTAATGCCTACTACCATAGAGCTTCTTCCGACATAATTTACAGAGGCTTTCATGGTAACAAGTTCTCCTACTTCAATAGGTTTTAAAAAGTTTACCGTATCTACTGAAGCCGTTACACAATAATTGCCGCAAAATTTAGAGGCACAGGCAAAAGCAATCTGATCCAGCAATTGCAAAATATAGCCTCCATGAATTTTGCCGCTAAAATTGGTATGCGACGGAAGCATTAATTCGGAAATACTAATCTTTGATGAAGAAACGGGTTTAAAATCTGTAGTCATTTATTATTGTAATTTATGGTTTTGGTTCGTTTTATTTAAAATGAAAATTAATTTACTAATTGATTTTCATCCGAATTAGAAGCTCTGGCAATAATATTTTCCGGAAGTGTCTTTTTAGCCTTGGCTCCCATTTTTCTTAGTTTTTCAACACTGGAAATCAGGTTTCCTCTTCCTTCAACCAGTTTGTTCATCGCATTTTCATATTCTGTTTTGGTATCTTTTATTTTGTTCCCGATTCTTAGCAAATCCGTTACAAATCCTTCGAACTTATCATACAATGCGCCGGCCTGACGTGCAATTTCAAAAGCATTTTCCTGTTGTTTCTGGTTCGCCCACATACTGTCGATTGTGCGTAAAGTAGCCAGTAAAGTCGTTGGTGTCACAATCACGATATTTCGTGCAAAAGCTTTATTGTACAATTCCGGATCTTGGTTTAGCGCTATAGCAAAGGCAGGTTCTATTGGAACAAACAGCAAAACAAAATCCGGGCTTTCAATCTGGTACAAATCGTGGTAGTTTTTGCTTCCAAGCTGTTCCACATGCCTTTTTAAAGAGTTTACATGTTCTTTTAAGAATTCATTTTTAAAGATTTCATCTTCTTCATTTGACCATTTTTCATAAGCCGTTAAAGAAACTTTTGAATCCACAATCATTTTTTTTCCATCGGGCAGATTAATTACCACATCCGGAAATACACGATTTCCATCTGCATTTGCAAAACTTTGCTGCACTTCGTATTCCCTTCCTTTTTCAAGCCCCGATTTTTCCAGCACACGTTCCAGAACCAGCTCTCCCCAATTGCCCTGCATTTTACTGTCGCCTTTCAGCGCTTTTGTCAAATTCAAAGTTTCTTTGCTCATTTGCATATTCATTTCGCTTAAACCTAAAATCTGCTGACGAAGGGCTGCATGGTAATCAATACTTTCTTTATGGGTTTGTTCTACTTTTTGTTCAAATCCCTGAATTTTATCCTGAAGAGGCAACAGGATGTTTTTCATATTTACAGAATTTTGCTCAGTAAATTTTGCCGACTTTTCTTCAAGAATTTTATTGGCAAGATTTTCAAATTCTTTGGTAAATTTTTCCTGTAAAGCTGTTATTTCTGCTTTTTGCTCTTTATGACGCTCCCACAAATTTTCAAAATCGACTTCTTTTTTAGAAAGCTGAATTGCCAGGCTGTCTTTTTCGTTTCGGATATTTTCTTTCTCAGAATTTAATAAATGAAGCTGTTTTTCGAAACTGCTTTTTTCACTTAAAAATTGTTCTTTCTGAAGCAAAAGCTGAGAATTTGCCGCACTCAGTTTTTCATTCAAACTTACTTTTTGTGATTCAAATTTAGCCGAAGACACTATTCTTCCTAAATAAATACCTAAGAATACAGCAACTACAAAAACTAATAAAAGCGGAAGAATGTCCAACATAACTACGTTAATTTTTACGTAAAAGTACGCAATAATACGTAGTTTTAATCCTTAAGAATAAAATTTCACGAATTAGTAACCATTCTAAATTAAATAAACAATCAAGCTAATTTTTTTTTTAAAAAGAGATTTTCAACGCAACCTTTTTAAAATCATTACATCTACTATTTATAAACCTAAAAATAAAATGATGAAAAAGTTAATACTAAGCTTATTTATAGCTTTTGGATTCAGTGCCTGCTCGCTGAATGATGATTTACCTCAGGATACTTGTGGCGTATATACGAATGTTTCCTTTACCGGCTATCCTCTTGCTTGTAATTATACTCTTAAACAACAATTTACTAATCCTTCCGCTTTAATTATAAACACACAGGAAAAATTAAACCAGTATTTTACACAAAATACTACTAATCCTTGTCCTGGAAGCGATCCAAATATTAATTTTGCCAATAATTTTCTGGTTGGAATTTTTTCAGGGCAAACAACAACAACAGGTTATGGCATAAAGATTACTTCAATTGTAGAAAACAATTGTCAGATTGTTGTCAATTTTTATGAGCACGGACCACAAACAGGAGAGACAACTACTCCGGGTGCAAACTATCCTTCTGATTATGTTTTGATACCTAAAACGACAAAACCTATCTATTTTAATAAAACTACAGAAAACAAAGACAATATTGTAATTGGAACTTTTGGAGCAGCAAATGACTTTTTCCAGTTAAACGATTATAATATTCTTAAATTCTTAAATGTTACTACCGGAAATTATGAATTTGGTAAGTATAAAAATACTGCTACAATAAAAAGAGGTGAATACACGCTGTTCCTGAAAAGTGTACCAACTGAAATCTTAAACTTAAAAGGTCAGACCAAAACCTATGGAACTCCTGACCCGGCAAATCAGGGCGGTGTTTATTTTGAACTACATCAAGGTGCCAGTACAACAAAAATCTATATTGACAATGTTGATACAGCAGATCAGAGTACAGAAGTAAAAGCATTTAAGAAAGCTATTAAAGACAAAATCTTACTCTTAAAAGCTTAAACGAATAAAGGAAAAAACAAAATAAAACCTTGATAATCAATGACTAAAAATAACTAAAAACACATACACTATCTATAAAAAATAGGTTAAGAGTATAAAAAAAGTTATTTTTGCCAAAACCAACCACCTCTATTTTTGAAAGACAATTTAGACATATATATTAAACAATGTATCCAAAATGACAGAGCAGGACAACTGAAAATTTATCAGTTGTTCTCGCCTGTTTTATATGGTATTTGCTTAAAATATATGAAAAATGAAGACGATGCCAAGGATGTTTTTCAGGAAGCGTTTGTCATTGTTTTTCAAAAAATCCATCAGTATAAATTTGAAGGCAGCTTTGAAGGCTGGCTAAAACGAATCTTCATCAATAAACTAATCGAAACATTAAATAAGAAGAAGAAAGAAAGTTTCTTTTTGGATGTTTTTGATCCTGATACCGATTTTGTAGAGGAAGAAGAATTAGATATTATTCCGATACCCCAGGAAAAGTTACTCGAATATATAAGAGAATTACCAGATCAGTACCGCATGGTTTTTAACTTATATGTTTTTGAAAAAATGAAACACAGAGAAATTGCGGAAAAGCTCAAAATTTCAGAAGGAACTTCGAAATCCAATTTAAACAGGGCGAAACGAATTTTACAAAAAAGAATTTTGAGTATTAAAAATTTTAAAACGGCATGAAAAAGCAAAAAATAGAAGATATTTTTTCATCAATCGAAAATTTCTCAAGTGTACCACCACCTGAGTTATGGGCTAAAATTGAAGAAGAACTTGATAAACCAAAAAAGAAAAAGAGAGCAATTCTTTGGTGGTCAGCTGCTGCATGCCTGTTATTAGGATTATTGCTTCCTACTGTTTCAAATTTCAATTCGAATTCAGGAATTGAAAAAATAAATAATGGATCTACTGAAAAAAATGTTGTTATCGATGAAAACAATGGCCTAAACAACCAGACAAGATCTATTGAAAAAAACAACCTCGAAATTAAACCTGGGATTATTGAAAATCCATCTGTAGAAAATGGAGAAAATCCACCTAATAATGCGCACAGAAACAATACGCACAGAACATCAATCACTCATACCGACTCTAAAAAGAAAATCAATTCCGGAATTACTAAACAAAATCCGAACATTGATACAGAAAATGTGAATAAGGCTGTAGCCGAAAAAACATATATTGGAGGAAAGCAAAACTCATTTAATTCTCTTTCAAACAATTCTATACCAACTGAAAAAGCAAATGAAAATCAGCATATAGCTGAGAAAACTTTCGCTACTGAAAAACAACACTCATCCAGTTCTTTTTCGAACAATCCAATACCAACTGAAAAAGCAAACATAAATCAGAATATAGCTGAGAAAACTTTGGCTGCAGAAAAACAGCACTCATCCAATTCTTTTTCAACTAATCCAATACCAACTGAGAAAGCAAACATAAATCAGAATATAGCTGAGAAAACTTTGGCTGCAGAAAAACAGCACTCATCCAGTTCTTTTTCAAATAATCCGATATCAACTGAAAAAGCAAACATGAATCAGGATGTAGCTCAAAAAACTTCTGCTCTGGGAAAACAAAATTCGTTCAGTTCTTTTTCAAACAATGATATGCCAAATTCAGTTTTAGAAGATAAAGCGAGTTCTAAAAACACTACTGGTGTTGCTTTAAATTCTTCAAATGTAACTTCATATCCTTACACAAAAAACACTCAAAAAGACGCTGCTAATACAACAGCAAATGAATCGATCCTCGCTGATAATTTTCAAAAGAACAACTCTATATCTGCCAATTCATTGAGCAGTAAAGATTCTGTTCAACTAGCAGAATTACAGAATTTAGAAAAAGGCATTGCCGAAGTTAAAACAGAAAAAGAAAAAGATATCAATAGTGTCAATGATTCTGAAAAATGGTCTTTGGATGTTTTTGCAGGAATAGCAAATTCTGAAAACTACAATAATCAAAAAACACTTGGAAATGTTAATGAATCAAAACAAACAAATTCATACGGTGTAAAAGCAAATTATAAACTCAATAAAAAGTGGGCTGTTAGTTCTGGTTTAAAAATTAACGAATTAGGACAAAGTATTGCTAATGTTTCTTATTACAATCATTATGAAACATCAGCATACCCATTAACAAACAGCTATTCATATGATAGTCCTTCAGTAATTGCACCACAAATTACAAGTAATTCTAATTATGTTTTTGTTTCAAAAAATACGCAAGCCGCATTAAAAAGCGATAATTTAGAAAATGGGAATATGGATCAAAGTTTAAAATATATTGAAATGCCTCTTGAGGTCTCTTATTCCATACTTAATAAAAACAAAACAAATATTAGTCTGAATACAGGCGGGTTTGTTGGAAAATTGATTTCAAACAATGTGACTTTAAATGGAAATTCTATAGGAGGAAATTTAAATGCAAATGATTTTGTTTACGGCTCTTTGCTAAGCAGTACTTTTCAATACCAATTATATAAAAAAACAAATGTTTTTGTTGAGCCTGGCATGAATTATTATATCAATCCGCTGAACAATCAAACCTTTAACCAATTTCAATGGTCATTCAATTTTGGTCTGAATGTTTCATTTTAAGGACATTAAATAATTATGGCAATTCATGACAATTGGATTACTCCAAAAACATTTCCTGATGATTTAATTCTGGCTAAAAATCTTTTATACAACTGCTGCGGTTTCGATTGCAGCCAGCCCTTTCCGGAAACTGAAAGTGCAGCATATAGTGCTTATCGTTTCAGTATCAATAAAAAAACAGTCTGTTACAGGGAAGCTAAAATTACGCCAACAAAAACAGGGCAATTTGTAACTTTATGGAAACGTAATAGCTCCGGAACGATTGAACCATTTGATTATTTGGACCTGATAGATTTTATCATCATAAGTGTCCGAAGAGAAAATAATTTTGGACAATTTATTTTTCCGAAGGCTATTTTATTAGAGAAAGGAATTTTCTCTACCTCAGCCAAAGAAGGAAAAAGAGCCATGAGGGTTTATCCTCCATGGGATATTACTAGCAGCAAACAAGCTCAAAAAACGCAGCAATGGCAGCTGGATTATTTTTTAGAAATATCAGAAAATGATTTTAATGTTTCAGGAGCCAAAAAAATATTTGGGATAGAATAGAAAAAAAACAGGCAGCCTAAATTAAGCTGCCTGTTTTTCGATTTCAATTTGGTTTATTTTTTTATAACCTTGCCTTTAAATATTACCTTATTATTGTCTGTCAAAGTATAAATATAGATTCCGGAATGCAAATGGCTCACCGGAATTTCGGTCGTGCTTATTTCCTGCCCCGCTTTTACATCAATTGAATTTCCTGTCAAACGCCCGTTGATATCATAAAATCTTAATTTCAGATTTTTATCTGAATTGCTTTTTACAAGAACATTTACTATATCTGTTGCAGGATTAGGAAACAATTTGGCTGCGAAACTTTGGCTTTCAAAATCAATTGTACCTAAATTATCCGATTTTAATTCAAAACGTGCAATTACAGGTCCATGGTCTGAAGTATTGGTGGTATAATTTGAAATATCTGCTCTTGGATCATAAACTGCGATTGAGTTTGGTATGTATTCATCTGTCAACTCATTAGAAATAATAATATGATCTAGAAAGCCTCCCGAACTCAAAAAGCTGTAAGCACCTCCCTGGCTGATACCCAAAGTAAGCGCATTGTATCTGCTTGTATCATTTACAAACGCCTCATAAGAAGAAGGATTCGGAGTAATTACAGATGCTTTTACATCATCATTAAAATCTCCTAAAATCATGAAATTTGCATCAGGATATTCCGTATCTAAAGCTTGTTTCAGATACTCAACATCATATTTACGCTGATTGTACTTTTTTATATCTGTTCCGCTGTTCGCACGGGCATGAAGATCAATCAGGTTGATTTCTTTTGTTACACCGCCAATATTAGTTTCTATCTGAACCAAATAAGGAAGACGTCCTGATGAGAAAAAACTATCGTCGTTAACATCTGGTGCATCAGTACCTGGATATCCAGGTAAAACTACAGTGTTAGCCCTAACCTGATCGTATAAATCTTTAAATAATACTTTTGTATTTTTAACAGTAGTGGTCTGCGTATTATAAAGTACTACTAATTTTTGAGGAGGAAAATTTGGGTCTGGTGCATTAAATGAATAGGACCATGATGTAGAAATTGTTTTATCGAATATTTTACCATTGACATTTAATTTTTGTATTAAAGCATCAATTGACGGATCATCCGATACCTCCTGAACTACATACACATCTGCATTCAGTTTGTTCATCACCTTTGCCACATTCTCGATTTGCAAAGCATCATCTGTTGGACCAAATTCCTTACCGTCTGTCCCTTTTACATCAGTACCAAAAAACTCTAAATTATAGGTTACCACATCAAAAGTATCTGCTTTTGGAAGTGAAGAGCCAGTTAAAGAACCTACTTGTTTGTTTAATGAAGTTCCTGTAACTGTCAGCGGGCCTGCAATTTTAAATTCTTTCGCAGTCGGT
The DNA here is from genome assembly GCF_027111255.2 of Flavobacterium flavigenum. Taxonomy (NCBI): domain Bacteria; kingdom Pseudomonadati; phylum Bacteroidota; class Flavobacteriia; order Flavobacteriales; family Flavobacteriaceae; genus Flavobacterium; species Flavobacterium flavigenum. Next base: position 1,970,491 of record NZ_CP114285.2, read on the forward strand.
GCAAATCTCGCATATAATGTTTTTCCAGCAAAAGCATCAGCTTCTGTCAAAGCAACACTGTTTTGGAATGTATTATTATCTAAAGATAACTGATAACCAGCAGGTGCAGTAATTGTTACATCTCCATATCCCTTGGCTTTAAAAGCAAAAGATTGTGAGGTAGAAATAGTATTTTGATCTACAGTTCCAAAATCTAAAACAGGGCTTGAAGCCACATAACCTGACTCATTAACAATAGCATAATCATCAAACGACCATTCAGCAGCATTTCCTGTACCACCGCCTATTGCCGTTTCATAAACCCAAGCCAAATAAGTTTGACTTGTTTTAAAAGCTGATAAATCGATATACTGAGATTGAACATACGACTCTGTTGTAGTTGGAAAGTTACCATCTATTTCTGTCCATGTTGCTGTTTCTGGACTGCTTACCCCATCATAATTGGTAGAAACCATTAATTTTAAAGCTGGTCCCGGAAAAAATTTACGAGAATAAAAAGATAATAAGGGTAATTTATCAAAAGTATCTAAACGTAATTTTGGCGAAATCAACCAGTCTTTACTTGCTCCGCTGTCCGAATATCCATTCATAAGAACCGCTCCAGTCCCAGAATTTACATTTCGCGCTGTTGTAGTGTATGTCCATTTGTTCGCAGTTCCTGCCACATTGTACTGTGTCCATCCACTGTTGCTTAACACATTTGGATCATCAAAATTTTGAACGTAAGGATCGATTCCTCTTCCTGCTAAAGATAAATTTTTAATTACAGAAGTAGATTCATGTGTAATCTGGCCTGTAAAAGCCCCTGCTAAATTTGGATTAAACCTTACATAAACTGTCTGCGATGCATTTGAAGCAAAATCAGCAGCAGCATAAGTCAACGTTGAAGCAAATGTTACATTATCTTTTGAGATTGAAAAATTTGATGTAACACTAACCGTTAAATCACTTAGAAGATCTGTTGCCTGAATTTGATAACTTTTAGATGCGGATTCAAAGTTTATTTCATTAGCACCTAAATCAACAGCACCTACAGAGGTTGTAACTACTGGTAATGCAATTACAGCTGTTGTAACATCTACTTTATTTACTGCTGTTTGTAAATTTCCATATTGATCTTCAGAAACAGAAAATACAGTATAAGCCGTTGATAGCGTTAAACCAGCAATATTTTTAGTGTAATCTAATGCAGGATCAGCTATAGTTAAAGATCCAGCCTGTAAAGCAGCAGTTCCGTTTGCATCTACTCCTGATTTAACCTGAGCTGGAGTTGGTGATGTGCTTCCTCCTGCAAGCAAAACATAATATGTTTTACCTATCTCATTCAACTTATTCAAAAAGTCAAAATGAGTGGAAGATATATTAGCCGATTTTGGAAATCCAGTTTCATTTACCGGCGCTGTGTGATCGCTGTTTATATCAATATTGTCAATCGCGAAAGAAGGACGAGAACCTGCTCCCGAAACTTGTCTGGAAATCCATCTGATTTGCACTACAGGTTGATTATTACATATTGCAGGCAAGATCGTTTTGATAACAACATTATTTTGAGGATCTGTAATGGCAGTTATTTGCTGCACTGTATTATTACTATAAACTGTTTCTGGAAGCGTTGTAAAAGAATCTGTAGTACCTACTCTATATTGAAGAACCATTTCGTTTACACGGCTGGATACTGGGCTTCCTGCAAGTCCATATGGATTACGAATTGTCATCGCATCATACTGAACCTGAATTCCTGTCATTCCTGTTGTAGAAAATGCAAGACCAATTGTATAATCTGCACTACTTGTGTTTAAGAATCCCAGCTTCTCATTATAATTATAAACATTTCCAGTACCAACAGCTGCGGTTCCAACAACAATTGGTTTATCAGTTAAAACTATATTGGTACTAAAATTTGCTGATGGAGATCCAGTAACTGTCCAAGCTCTAAAACCTGATGGATAAGTTGTTGGATTTTGAGTTAAATCTTTAAAATCCTGTTTGTAAGGAAGTGGTTTTACTTCCGGCATTGTCTGTGCTTTTAAACTTAAAGAAAAGCAATAAAAAAAACTTAAAAAAGCCATTAAATGGCGTACCGTGTAGATCTTTTTCATGTTTAAAAAAATAGAGTTTTTAGAAGTCAAATTTATACTCTTTAAAGTTAAGGGAATATTACAAAACCATCAACTTAAAACCCTACAACTTATAAACATTTAACAATGAAACTCTATTTTAAAACAAATTTTGTTGAATATTATTAACAAAAAAGCTATTAAGCAATCAAATTAACAGATTCTTCTTGAGAGGTTTGTTAATAAGATACATGCTATAAAAAAGGCCATCTGAAAAACAGACAGCCTTAAATTAATCAATTAATCGCTTTAAAAAATCCTTAAACGGCAGTATAAGCTCCGTCGGCAATTATGTAACTTCCGGTAGTGAAGGAAGATTTTTCAGAACTCAGAAATACAACCAGCTCTGCAATTTCTTCTGATGTACCTAAACGATTCATTGGCGCTTTTGCAGCCACAGCATTCATCATACTTTTATCTAAATTGTCTTTTAACAGGGCGGTTTCGATATATCCAGGCCCTACTGCATTACAGCGAATATTTTTTTGAGCGTATTCTGCTGCTATGTTTTTTGTTAATCCTACAACGCCATGTTTTGAAGCAGTGTAGGCAGGACTGTTTGGAGCCGCAACCTGTCCGTGAATCGAAGCAATGTTGACAATGTTGCCCCCACCATTTTTCTCCATTTGTTCTAATTGATAACGACAGGCATAAAATACACCATTCAAATTAAGGGCAATTACCTTATCCCACGCATCCGGTTCATATTCCCCAGTTGGTTTTGCGGGACCGCCCATTCCGGCATTATTACACGCAATATCCAATCGGCCATATTTCGATACCGCAACTTCAACCATATGTTTATTATCAACAGAACTCGAAGAATCGCCTTTTATAAAAAAAGCTTCTCCTCCGTTATCCTTTATAATTTTTACAGTTTCTTCACCATGTTCAACATTAATATCTGAGACCACTACTTTTGCCCCTTCACGGGCGTACGCTTCTGCTACAGCGCGTCCAATTCCTGAACCGCCTCCTGAAACAAAAGCCACCTTATTTTCTAAAAGTGCCATATTCATAAATTTTAAAATTGTCTTTTAAATTTACGAAGCCATTCTTTAGTTACCTCCACAAAACCTGGGTTTATCATAACATTAACCACATATGCTAATCAAATGTTATTTTCTAAAAAAGCCTGTGAAATCTGTCATTTTTTCATTATTATTTATCTTCATCTAATTTCATATTCCCTCTGTCTTCATGACTTTCAGGATTTGAATTCGAATAACGGTTTGCCGTAACATCCGAATTATGATCTTTGTTTTCAACGGTTTTTTTTGCCTCTTCTTCTGTAGAAACTCCTCTGTTCGAATTTGGATTATCAGGATTTATATCACCTTTAACTTTTCTAATATCCTCGTTTTCATTTCTTGCTCTTTCAACAACTGTTTCATTACCACTGGCATCGGCAACTACTTCTTTTTTTAAATTTGCATCATCGGATTTTCCGTCATGTGAACTATTTTTCCCTTTTTGTTCGTCTATATTTTTTTGTACTCCGTTTATTTTTTTAGAGCCTAAATTATTAGTTTCCATAGTCTTTATTTTTAAAATTCTTCATATATAATATTACGAATTCTAAATTTTAAAACTAAAGGGTTTAACATTGCTTTGGGTTTATTCGCTGATTAATTTTCAATGAAGGTGAAACAAACTATCTTTGCAAAAAATTAAAAATGCACAGACACTTCCTTCTTTTTAAACCTTATGGTTACCTCAGCCAGTTTATTTATGAATTGAAAAGAAAGAAAAAGCTTTTAGGTGAATTATACGATTTCCCCGAAGGAACAATGGCGATAGGAAGACTGGATGAAGACTCTGAAGGACTGCTTCTACTCACTACTGACGGAATGGTAAGCGAAATAGTCAGAAGCAAAAAAGTCGAAAAGGAATATTATGTTCAGGTTGACGGAATCATAACTCCTGAAGCCATTGAGCAACTACAAAAAGGCGTAGAAATAGGTTTTGAAGGCGGCAAATACAAAACCAAACCCTGCAATGCATTTATTGTTACTGAAATTCCTGATTTCGGTCCGCGTGCAAAAAAAATCAGGGATGAACGTCATGGTCCAACTTCATGGGCTTCCATAACGATTAGCGAAGGAAAGTTTCGGCAGGTTCGAAAAATGACTGCAGCAGTTGGTTTTCCAACTTTAAGACTTGTAAGGGTTCGAATAGGAAATGTATATTTGCAAAACTTAAAAGCGGGGGAAGTACTTGAAGTTCCCGATTTCGAATTAGAAAATTTATAATTTGATAATGTAGCAATTAGTCAGTGAGATAATTATTTCAAAACTTCTAACATTTAACCTCTAACATTTAACTTTAAAAACATGCTAAACGTTGTTCTCGTAGAACCAGAAATACCAAATAATACCGGAAATATAGGCCGCTTATGTGTAGGCACCGAAAGCCGTCTACATTTAATTCATCCTTTTGGATTCGTGATTAATGATAAAAACCTCAAACGTTCCGGACTGGATTACTGGGTACATCTTGACGTAACCGAATATCAAAATATTGAGGAATGGATGCAGCAGATTCCTGATCAATCGCGAGTGTTTTTAATGAGTTCGCATGCTGAAAAATCATATCTGGAAACCGAATTTCAGGATGGTGACTGGCTTGTTTTTGGAAAAGAAAGTGTTGGATTGAGCAAGGAGTTTATGGCCAGGTTCGAAAACCACCTGACTATTCCGATGTCTCCGCTGATTCGTTCTTTTAATATTGCGAATTCTGTTGCTTTTATAATTGGCGAGGCTAAGAGACAGATTGGATTGAAAAAGGTTTAATCATATTATTTGCTTACTTCTCTTTGAAAAGTCGTTCTGGAAACAGAATTTCTAGCCCTGATGGAAGCGACATCCTTTTTTGCCGGGGTTCGGCAAAAAAGATATAGCGGACAGCAGGATTAGCTCCTGAAAATTTAACTCACAATAAACTTCCCTTTTTCGGCATCAAAAACAATATGCTCATTTTTAAATAAAGTATTAAAACTTCCTTTTGAGATTAAATTACACGGTTCGTCCTGTATTACCGTTTCCGGAGTCATCATAATCATTTCGTCACTCAACTGAATGGCCAGATCAATGTCATGGGTCGAAAATAAAATACATTTTTGAGTTTCTTGTGTTAACTTTTTAAGCAATTTGAATAATGAAACTTTATGCAGCAAATCGAGATGTGTTGTGGGTTCATCTAAAACAATCAACGGTGTGTCTTGTGCAAGTGCTCTTGCAATTAAAACTTTCTGCAATTGTCCATCACTGATTTCAAAATGCCTTTTTGAGGCTAAATGTTCGATTTGAGTTAATGCTAAAGCTTCATTTACTTTTACGATATCCTCGGGAGTTAAAGTTCCCACCCAATTCGTATAAGGCTGACGCCCCAAAGCAACCAATTCAAATACGGAAAGATTACTTGGCGGCAATTTTTCAGTTAAAACCAAACTTAGGTTTTGTGCTAAATCTAATGGTTTGTAGGTATTTATATTTTTATCATTCAGAAAAACACTTCCTGCCAATGGAAATTGAATTCCGGTAATTGTTCTGAGCAAAGTTGATTTCCCTATTCCGTTTGCGCCTATTAAAGCAATGAGTTTTCCGGAATCTAAAGTCAGATTTAAATCCTGTGCAATAGTAACAGTTCCTTTACTGGACTTATATCCAATACTTAAATTTGAAGTTGAAAGAATAGTGTTATTTTCTATCATTGATTAACTAATTACTTAAAATTATTTTTTCGAACCAATAACCAAATCACAACCGGAGCCCCAATTATAGACGTAATGGCATTTATAGGAAGCGTAACATCAAATCCCGGCATTTGAGAAACGATATCGCAGAACAACACGATAATAGCACCAAAAAGCAATGTACTCCAAAACAAAATCATATGATTACTGGTTTGAAAAGTCAGTTTTGCAATATGCGGAACTGCAAGGCCAATAAAAGCAATTGGACCTGCGAAAGCAGTTATACTTCCTGCCAAAATACTCGTTGCAAAAATAATCATCAATCGAGCCTTTTTTAAATTCAAACCCATGCTTTTAGCATAATTTTCGCCCAGAAGCAAAGCATTTAAAGGCTTGATGCTCCCAGCGCTCAAAACTAGGCCAAAAACAACACTCACAGCTAAAACTGTAATGGATTTCCAGGAAAGGTTTCCAAGATTTCCTAACGACCAGAAAGTAAATTTCTGAAGTTGCTCTGCCGTGCTAAAGTAGGTTAAAACACTCACAATTGCAGTGGTAAAGCTTCCGAACATTAAACCTACAATCAAAATTGCCATTGTATCCCTTAACCTTTGTGAGACCAACAAAACTAACAACAGAACAAGCGTACTTCCCAAAGTCGAAGCCAAAACAATTCCGTAAGATGACAAAGCGATTACTTTTAGAAAAGAGGGCAAAAAACCCGCACCCAAAATTACAAAAGCTACTCCCAGACTTGCACCTGAGCTCAATCCTAAAACATAAGGTCCGGCAAGCGGATTTCTGAATAATGTCTGCATTAACAAACCGCTTATTGAAAGTCCGGTACCAACTAAAACCGCTGTTATAGCTTTTGGCAAACGGTAATTAATTATAATATACTCCCAGGTTGATTTACTGGCCTGACCGCCTGTTAAACTTGTATAAATATCTCTAAAAGGAATATTTACAGACCCTAAACTAATGCTGGCAAAAAACATCAGAAGCAAACCTAAGGCCAACAGGAAAAATAAAATTGTATTTCGTTTTTTGTTGACCAATTTAATTCAGTTTTGTTGCAAAAGTAAATTCATAACCCGGTAGTAAATCCGGATGGAAAATTTTGATATAATCTTTCAGCACCAAATCTGGTCGGCTTGGTGAGACTTCATAATAAATAGTGCCTCCGGTAGCACCAAACTTACTTTCTAAACAATAAACCGACTTGTTTTTAAAAGCGTCAAACTCACTGTAATGTGGATTCGCTTTTTGTAGTTGGTCCAAGGTTGTAAAGGAGCCTGAAACAATCCAAAAATTGGCGGTTTTGGCTTTATCGAGAACCTTCTCAAATGATAAACCTTCACTTCCCGTTCCTTTTAAATCTGACCATAAATAATTGGCCTGGGCATCTTTCATAAATTTGGCAACCCAGCTGTTTCCTTTGGCAACATACCACACATCTTCATACATTGAACCATATAAAACTGTTGATACTGCCGTTTTTTCAGCGACTAATTTTAATGCCTGATTATAACTCATTACAATCTTATCGAATAATTCTTTCGCTTTGTCTTCTTTACCAAACAAAGCACCGTAGAGTTTTATCCATTCGGCTTTCCCGAGTGGGGACTGCTCCATCCAGTCTGCCTGAATCAATACATTTAAACCACTTTTTTTCAAATTATCAAGCATCGGATTATTGTTATCTACGCCAAAAGTCACAATTAAATTCGGTGCTAAATCTATTAGTTGTTCTATATTTAATTTTTCATTCTGTCCTACATCTTTAACGGACCCTTTGTCAATTAAAGCTCTGGTTTTTTCAGAAGAAATATAATCTGTATGCGGAAAACCGGTCAGTTTGTTTTCGACATCCAGCATTTCAAGAAATGGAATATTGGTTGTTGAAGTTACCACAATAGACTCCAACGGAATTTTAATTGTTGTATAACTCTTTAAACTATCTGGCACTTCAGCATCTTTTTCCTTTAAAATGTATTTAAAACTTTTATCTGCATTTGGCCAGGGATTTGAAACTGTAACCACAGAATATCCTTCATGTTTTACGATAGAAAGTCCGGAAGCATATTCGATACTGTTTTGAGGAATTTCAGAGGTTGTAATTGCTGTATTTTCATTTTTTTTACATCCCGTCAGAAGAAAAAAAGAGATTATCAAAATAAATTTAGGAAATAAATGTTTCATAGATTGCAGTATTGTTTCAATGAATATGGCATCGTTATTGTTTGCCGTTCTTGCCACCTCTTATCAATAACGACAAAGGTAACGCAAATTATATTTTTTTTATCTACCTTTATTCTTACAAATTTAAACAAACCCTTTTTTACATATTATGAATAGTATAAAAACAAAAGTTTGTTCGAGCTGTGAATGCTCTTTTGGCTGCGGAAATATTTCTGCTGAAAATACTTGCTGGTGCAATGATTTTCCTCCTATTTTCAATGTTTCAGAAGGAGGAGATTGTCTTTGTCCGGAATGCTTTAAAGAAGCATGTGTTGACAAAATAGACGCTTATGTAGAAACGATTACTCCTAAAAAAGCCCTTCAAAACAAAGCGATATCTCTGCTAAAAACCGACAAAATAATTGAAGACATTGACTATTATATCGAAAATGGCAATTATGTTTTTAAAACCTGGTTTCATTTAAAAAGGGGAAGCTGCTGCGGAAATGCGTGCCGCCATTGCCCTTACTAATTTCCTGAAAAAATAAATCTTCATACATTAGCAGAATTAACAAGGTACCGATTGCGTTAGGGATAGTAGTGGAAAGCCCACAGCAAAATGAAATGAAATGGAATTTTGCGAGGACTTGAAACGAATAGCCCGACCGGAGGGAACGCCCAAAATATTAATAAATGATTTACTTAATTACCGGTGGTGAACGATCAGGAAAAAGCAGTTACGCTCAAAATCTGGCTTTACAACTTTCGAATGCACCAATTTATGTCGCTACGGCCAGAAAATGGGATGCTGATTTCCAGAACCGAATTGACCGCCACCAACAGGAACGCGACGAACGATGGACCAATATTGAGAAAGAAAAGTTTTTAAGCGAAATTGATTTTTCAGGCAAAACAGCTTTAATTGACTGTGTAACGCTTTGGCTGACCAATTTTTTTGTTGACACCAAAAATGATGTTTCATTATCACTTGAAGAAGCAAAGACTGAATTTAAAAAAATAGCGCTTCAACCTAATACGAACCTGATTATTGTAACAAACGAAATTGGAATGGGAGTTCATGCCGATACTCACATTGGCAGAAAATTTACCGAACTTCAAGGCTGGATGAATCAGTTTCTGGCGTCAAATGCCGATGAGGTTGTACTGATGGTTTCTGGGATTCCGGTCAAAATAAAAGGATAAGCAATGGCAAAAATCAATGGCAATTTCAATGGCAATGGCAATTTCAAAATCAATATCAATATCAATCAATAAATAAATTCCAACATTTTAAATTCCAAATTCCAAAGCTCTGCCTTAACTTTACATAAATTCAAACATCAAGGTTATTACAATTGATTTTTGACATTCTAATTGATATTGATTTTGACATTCTAATTGATTTTTGAAAATGAGCAATCTTGACGATATATTAAAATCACGACGTGATACCCGACATTTTACAGCCGATGAAGTTCCTGATAAGGTGATTGAAAAAGCTTTGCAGGCGGGTCACTGGGCACCTTCTGTAGGACTAACGGATGCTACGAGATATTACATCATAAAATCGGCAGAAGTAAAAAGTGCTGTTAAAAATCTGTTTTTGGATTACAATAAAAAGGCGGAAGAACTTACTGATAATCCCGAACAAAAAGAACATTACAGATCACTTAAACTCGAAGCGATTGAAGAAGCTCCAATTGGACTTATCATTGCGTATGACCGATCTGTACTAAATCAGTTTACGATTGGAACTGTTGGCAGTAACGAAGCTGTGAAATTCAGTTCGGTTTGTGCAGCTCAAAATATCTGGCTTTCGCTGACAGAACAAGGCTACGGCATGGGCTGGGTTTCGATTTTGAATTATTATCAGTTCAAAAAAATACTTGATTTACCTGAAAACATTGAACCTCTTGGTTATTTCTGCATTGGAAAACCGGCAACCAATTACGACAATCAGCCGATGCTGCAGCAATTGCACTGGAAACAAAAGTCGGAAGCACCTAATTGTATTGAAATTGAAAATGTTATTGAAAATTGTGTTTCTGATTTTGTTGTAAACCCGAAACCTGATGATAAAAACAAAACAAATTTCAGCAGACTTTTACAGGAAAAGATAGATTCGAAAACCAAGCCGGTTGGGGCTTTGGGAACTTTAGAAACCTTAGCTTTTCAACTAGGAACCGTTTTTAAAACTTTAAATCCGAAAATAATAAATCCGAATATTGTGGTTTTCGCAGCTGACCACGGAATTGCAAATCATGGAGTCAGCGTTTATCCGCAGGATGTTACCAGACAAATGATCAATAATTTTCTGGAGGGCGGTGCGGCGATTAATGTTTTTTGCAATCAGCATAATATCAAACTTTCCATAGTAGATTCCGGGGTAAATTATGATTTCCCCACCAATACCAACCTCATCAATGCGAAAATCGCCAAAGGAACCCAATCTTTTTTACATGCGCCAGCAATGAGTGATACCGAATTGAAGTTGTGCTTTGAAAAAGGAAAAGCCATTGTAGAAACTATTGCCCAAAAAGGTTCTAATTGTATTGGTTTTGGTGAAATGGGAATTGGGAATACCTCAACAGCTTCAGTCCTAATGAGTATTTTAACCGGTTTTGCTATTGAAGAATGTGTTGGAAAAGGAACTGGCGTTGCTGATGAGAAATTAATTCAGAAACAAAACCTGCTCAAAAAAGCCATTGAAAATTATTCCGGTCCAGCCGAATTAATGCAACAGCTCGCCTATTTTGGAGGTTTTGAAATCATACAAATGGCAAGCGGAATGTTGACGGCTTTCGAAAATAATATGATTATTCTGGTGGATGGTTTTATTTGTAGCGTTGCTTTTTTAATTGCTTCAAAAATGAATCCCGCAATCATACAAAATGCTGTTTTTTGCCATTGCTCTGCCGAAAAAGCACATCAAAAATTATTGAATTATCTGCAGGCAAAATCAATTTTAAATTTAGATTTGCGTCTTGGTGAAGGTACTGGCTGTGCTATTGCTTTTCCAATTTTAAAATCTGCTGAAGCTTTTTTGAACGAAATGGCGAGTTTTGAAAGTGCCGGGGTTAGCAGGAAATAAAAAAACAAGTTTTAAATTCAATACAATCTTCAAAAGCAAAATCATTATATGCCATTTACCAAAGTTTATATTCATTGTGTATGGAGTACCAAAAACAGATATCCATTTTTAGATTCTGTTGAACTACGTCAAAAAGTTTGGCGTCACATAAAAGAAAATGCTTTAAGTAAAGAAATATGCCTTGATTATATCAATGGATATTCAGATCATTGCCATTGCTTAATTTCACTAGGAAATGATCAAACTATTCAAAAAACGATACAATTATTAAAAGGAGAATCTTCCTATTGGATTAATAAAAATCAATTGACTAAAGAAAAATTTGAATGGCAGGATGAATATTTTGCAGTTTCTGTTTCAGAATCTATAGTTGACAAAGTTCGTGATTATATCAGAAATCAAGAGGAACATCATAAAAAGAAAACATTTCAGGAAGAATATGATGAATTCATGATTAAATTTGGATTTCAAAAAAAATCTAAATAAAAAATTTGGCTAAAGCCTTTCCTGAGACCTAAATTTGTACCTCCAGATAAATCTGGAGGCAATTCAAAATAATTTCGAATATTTTACCGGATAATCAGTATTAAAATTAATCCTGAATAAAATCTTATCAAAAATTAAAACAAATCAAAAATCAAATATAATTTGAATTGCCAACATCTTTAGATGTTGGAAAAAATATTGATCCACAAAAAAGGCTTTAGCCAAATTAACCACATTTAAAATGAAAAAAGAATTACATATTTTCTTTACATGCCTAATGTTTTACACCCGGATTCCATGTCCGAAAAATATCAGTCACGATCCAGAATATTTAAATAAAGCTACCCGTTATTTCCCTTTCATTGGCTGGATTGTTGGAAGCATTTCATTTCTTGCTTTTTATATTTTTTCTCTTTTTCTTTCTATAGAAACAGCTGTAATTTTAGCACTCATCGCTTCAATATTAACAACAGGTGCTTTTCACGAAGATGGCTTTGCCGATGTGTGTGATGGTTTTGGTGGAGGCTGGACGAAAGAAAAAATCCTGATGATTATGAAAGACAGTGCCATTGGCGCTTATGGTGCGATTGGCTTGGTTTTGCTTTTTTTATTGAAATTTAAATTGCTTTCAGAATCTGTTCTGCTTTTTTCTGATCACAATTATTTGATTTTCCTGCTGTTTATTTCTGCTCACTCCGTAAGTCGTTTAGCAGCAATCTCAATTATTTTTACTCATGAATATTCACGGGATGATGCTTCAAGTAAAAGTAAACCCATTGCAAAAAATCATAGCAGGAAAGAAATTTCAGGTTCTTTTTTCTTCGGACTGCTTCCGTTATTTGCACTCTCCTGTTTGCAATATGAACTGCTTTTTATTGTGATTCCGGTTTTCATAACGCGTTATTTCCTGGCCCGTTACTTTCAAAAATGGATTGGCGGCTATACAGGTGATTGTCTCGGTGCGACACAGCAGGTTTGCGAAGCGGTTTATTATTTAAGCATTCTTTTGATATGGAAATTTATTTAGTCCGTCATACCGAAACGATCTGTGAAAAAGGAATCTGCTACGGACAATCTGATGTCGATATTGTTGAACCTTTTGATACTGTTTTTAAAAACATCCTTTCGCATTTACCCTCAGAGGCAATGATATTTTCCAGTCCGCTGAAGCGGTGTGTAACTTTGGCAAAATACATCCAAAACCACATAAAAACCATCTCTTACGAAGAAGACAAACGCCTCATGGAAATGAATTTTGGCGATTGGGAAATGAAAAACTGGGATAATATTCCACCCGAACAACTTAATCCCTGGATGGAAGATTTCGTGAACATCCAGGTTTCAAACGGGGAATCTTTTATGGATTTACATCAAAGGACCGGTGATTTTTTATCCGAAAAAGAATCAAAAAAAATAAATTATCCTATTATTATATTGACTCATGCAGGCATCATCAGGAGCTTTTTATGCCACAATTCTTCACTGCCTTTGAAAGATGCTTTTCAAAACAAAGTAGCTTTTGGAGAGGTTATCAAAATAGATTTTTAAAGTTATCATATTTTATAATTTCTTTTAAAAGATAAAACAAATTTGCCTTTTAGATATTTTTAACTTTATCTTTGCAGCCAATTAAGGTTGTGTTTTAATTACCAAAACACATTAAAAGGGAATCAAGTCACTGATTTTAAATTATTTAAAATCATAAATCTTGAGCTGTACCCGCAACTGTAAGCTTAGTTCTTTTTAAAGAATGCTTGTTGTTCTCTACAAACCACTGTCATTTTCATGATGGGAAGGTAAACAACAAGACGCAAGCCAGGAGACCTGCCTTATGTAACCAATATCGAACTCTCGGGAAAAAGAGTGTAGAAATTATGATTTTTAAAAAACGTTTTACTTTTTGCTTTCTGCTTTTGTGCCAGATTATTTCGGCACAGCATGATTCTATTACAAAATTAAAGGAAGTTTTGGTGTCCGACTCTAATCTTAAGAAGTACTCCGATTCTCAGTCTGTTATAAAACTCAATGATTCGATTATCAATAAAAACGAGGCTTTATTGACCGATTTATTAAACTTCAATTCAACACTTTATTTTAAAGAATACGGACGCGGAATGCTTTCTACGGTTTCTTTTAGAGGAACAACTTCCTCTCAGACAGCTGTGATTTGGAACGGTATCAACATAAATTCCCAAATGAACGGAAGCACTGATTTTAATACAATTTCAGGTTCTGATTATAATTCAGTAAGTGTAAAAGCGGGCGGCGGGGCCGTAATCTATGGCAGTGGAGCTATTGGAGGAACAGTACATTTAAATAGCAATTTAGACTTTTATAATCGTTTTGAGAATAATTTAAAACTAGATTACGGAAGTTTCAATACAATTGGGATTAATTATAAAACCAATATTTCTAATGAAAAATGGAGTGCTCAGATTGGTTTTTCCAACAACAGTTCTACAAACGATTACAATTACCTGAATAAATACACGTGGAAAGGAGAACAGCGCTGGAACCGAAATGGTGAATACAATATTTTTACAATGAGTGCCAATTTAGGTTACAAACTTAATGCAAAGCACATACTTAAATTATACAGTCAAACATCCAATACAGACCGAAACACTTCTTTAATTACAGAAAGTGAAACCCCAAGTAAATACATCAATGGTTTCAATAGAAATTTATTAGAATACGAGGGTAGTTTTGGCAAACTCACCGCAAATCTCAAAACTGCATACATATTCGAAAACTATCAATATTATGCCGACAATTCAACAAACAATTATACTTACGGAAAAACAGAGAGCTTAATTACAAAGGCTGATTTTGGTTACAGTCTGTTTAAATCAACTCAGATAAACGCGATTGTAGATTACAATAAAACCACAGGAACAGGAAGCGGTTTTGGAACCAATACCCGTGAAATCAGTTCCGCATCTTTATTGATAAAACAGAATATTTCTGCTAATTGGATAAATGAATTTGGTGTTCGAAAAGAATTCACAGACAATTACAAATCGCCAGTTTTATTTTCCTTAGGTTCTTCTTATCAATTTGGGAAATTATATAATTTGAAATTGAATCTGTCACGTAATTTCAGAATCCCGACCTTTAATGATTTATATTGGGAACCAGGCGGAAATCGTGATTTAAAACCTGAAAGTTCCTATCAGGCTGAAATAGGAAATGTATTTACATTCAGCAATATTACACTAACCCAGACTTTTTATTACATCAAAATAAATGATTTATTACAATGGGTTCCAGGCAATAATGGTATCTGGACTCCCCAAAACACAGATAAGGTAAACAGTTACGGAGCTGAAACTTTACTAAGCTGGCAAAAACAATTTAGAAAAAATATTTTTGCGATTAATGCAACCTACGCACATACTATTTCTGAAAATATTGATACCAAAAAACAGCTCTTTTTTGTTCCTTTTGACAAGACTACAGCAACATTCACTTATTCAAGAAATAGAATTTCTGCCAATTATCAATTTTTATATAACGGTTTTGTTTATACAAGAGAAGATAATAATCCTGATGAAATAATTAAAGACTATATGATTTCAAATATAGGGGTAGATTATGATTTTAAATTTCTTAACTCTTTCAAATTAGGCTTTCAGGTACTGAACATATTTAATGAAGTTTATGAAAGTCTCGAAAACAGACCTATGCCAGGTCGCAATTTTAATATGTATTTAATCTTAAAATTTTAATATAATGAAGTTTAGCAAATTATTTTTAATAGCACTTAGTGCGTCAGTGTTGATTTCCTGTTCTAATGACGAAGAAGAATTTAAAGAGCCAAAAGGTGTTTATGACAATGGGCTTTTTATTTTGAATGAAGGAAGCGAAGCTCAGGGGAGTATTTCTTTTTTAAGTAATGATTTAATTACATTTAAAAAAGAAATATATGGTCCCGCAAACAATGACGATATACCAGGTGGTTATTTACAAAACATTTTTTTTGACGGAGATAATGCCTATATAATCTCAGGAGGTTCTGATGTAATTAATGTAGTTAACAGATACACTTTTAAACTTGTAGATAAAATAGAAACAGGTCTTGAAAATCCAAGATATGGCGTGGTAAAAGACGGGAAAGCTTATGTAACAAATGCAAATACATATGGTTCAACTAAAAATCCTGCTGGATACACGGATGATTATGTCGCTATTATCGACTTAAAAACCAATAAGTATGAATCTAAAATTGATTTGAATGCAACAGGCAATCGTTTGGTTTTAGAAAATGGAAAACTATACATTACAGAACCTTACGACAGTACTAAATTATTGATTATCAACATTGCAACCAAAACACTTGAAACTCCTATTGAAATTGGCTCCAATGCTAATTGCATTGAAGAAGAAAATGGCTCGTTGTATATCTTAAGAGCTCCTTATACGGATCGAAGCGAAATTGTAAAAGTAAAATTATCTGATAAATCGCTTTCTAAAATCACTTTCCCTGAAACATTAGACGGAGCTGGATTTATGGATATAGAAGATGACAAAGTATATTATACTGTAGGAAGTTCAATATATGCAATCAATACTAATGCAACAGCGGCTTCAACTACTCCAATTACTACATCTTCCGCAAGTTATGTTTATGGATTTGCTGTAAATGACAATCGTATTTACATCGCTCATGGAGATTTTAAAAAAGACGGTTCAGCTTACATTTATGATTTAAGTGGAAATTTACTAAAAGAATTAACAACTGGTATAGGAACAAACGGTTTTTACTTTAATGATTAATAAACTCTTGACAAACACAGATAAGGAGAAATAAAAAAATAATTACCAATTAGTTAATTTTGTTTTTTAAATTGTTTTTGGAAAAAAGGCTTTCATAATCTGAAAGCCTTTTTACGTTTGTATTTATGAGTTGAAATTTTAAATCCTGATTCCTGGCGGAAGCAATTCCTTATATTTTGGGTTTTTCTTAAAAAAAACAGCAATTTTTGGATGAATTGGAACCACCCTGAATTTTTTCTCTGTACTCAGTTCCATTATATTTTTAAGCAAAACATCTATGATTGGATGATTTTCAAAATTTTCAGGGGTATTGATTTTAGTTAAAAAAATCTTTTTTTCCTGAAATGAATATTCAACACTCAATAAACCTTCAGGTACTGTAGCTTCAAATTGTCTCGCAAAAGTGTTGTCTTTAATTTCCATTACGGTAGGTTCCATATTTATCATGTTTTTGGGGTTAATAAAAAATATTAGAAAAAGAACGTGAAAATAACTTCAGATAAAATGCTTAATTAAAAGCTTTCATCAGTAAAAATTCAGACTACAAAGATAATCATTTGATTTTCAATACAACACATTTTCTTTAGATATATAAAATGATTAACTCAACGATAATTTAATAATTCTATCCGAATTAAGTTCTAAGATTTGCCTCACATACAAGTAAAAGAGGTAATTTTAGCACATAATTAAAAACCTCTGGAAAATGAGTAAGATTCCTGTTTATTTTATGCCCGGATTAGCTGCTAGTCCAACCATTTTCGAAAGAATCAAATTAGATGAAACTGTTTTTGAAACCTTTCTACTGGAATGGGAAATCCCAAATTTAAAAGAGCCATTATCTGATTATGCCCTCCGAATCACAAAAAACATTAAACATAAAAATCCGGTTTTAATTGGTGTTTCCTTTGGCGGAATTTTGGTTCAGGAAATGGCCAGACATATCGAAGCCCGAAAAGTTATTATTATTTCGAGTGTTAGATGCAATGCTGAATTTCCCAGAAGAATGAAAATCGGGAAAACCACAAAAGCGTACAGACTGATTCCGATGAAACTTATTTTGAATATTGAGAATCTTGCCAAATATTCTTTTGGAGAAAAAATCAACAAACGTATTAAGTTATACGAGAAATTTTTAGCAGTTCGCGATCTAAATTATCTACAATGGGCAGTTGAGTCTGTGATTTGTTGGGACAGAAATCAAATTGACGAGAAAGTAATTCATATTCATGGCGATCAGGATGATGTATTTCCTATAAAATATATCAATAAATGCATTGTTGTAAAAGGCGGCACACACATTATGATTCTGAATAAATACAAATGGCTGAATGAGAATTTGCCTTCTATTATATTAGAGTAGAAATTCCAAATTTTAAATCCCAACTATTTGTCGGTTAAAATCTTTGTTAGAGTTTTAAACTTTGAAAAAATCTGTTTGCATTAAGGAATAAACACAATCGTTATTTCTCCTCCTTACACCAAAATGACATAAATTAAGAAATCATTGTTTCTTATAAAACCTAAAGTCCTAGCCCTGATAGAAGCGGTATCCTTTTATGGCGGGGTTCGCCATAAAAGATACAAGTGGATAGCAGGAAACAGCTTCAAAAAAAAATCCCAAACTCCATTAAAAATTGGAATTTGGGATTTAGAATATTGTATTTTTAGAAAATTTAGATTTTCTTCATCTGTTCTTTCATCATAGAGATCTGCTCTTTCAGCATTCCCTGCTTGTCTAATTTTTTAGCTTCATTTAAAAGATTGGTTGCTTCCAATTTTCTTCTGCGTGACATGGCTACTCCTGCAAGATTAAGTTTAGCAACTGCTAAATCCATATCCATCGACAGACCAAGTTCGATTGCTTTTTTGAAATGCTTTTCAGCCTGGTTGATATTAGTCTGAGACAACATAATTCCGTGTAGGTAATTAAAGTATCCCTGTTGTTTTCGTACCAATGCAGCTTCAGGATTTTTAATGTATGCCAGCCATTTTTTTGCCCCTTCAAAGTCTTGTTTTCTCAGTTTAAGGAAGGCTAAAAGAATAAATTCATTTTTAAAGTATAAAAAAACCGGAATTGCAGTCAGCAAAATAAGAAAAATTCCATTCCCGATATTGCTCTCTGTAAATTGCCAAATGCCAGCGACTACAAGAAGTCCGGCTAAAATAAGTTTAATATTTTTATGAAACATAATAGGTGTATATTTGTGACTGCAAATATAGTAAAATGAATTAAAAATATTTTTATTAAAGTACTTGCCAGAAAAAAAAGTCTTTGTATATTTGCACTCGGTTTTTGAATAACGATATCCAAAACCAAGAAAGAGTTAATAGATACCATTTTTAAAGATACAAAGCAATGAGCAAAAGAACGTTTCAACCATCGAAAAGAAAAAGAAGAAATAAGCACGGATTTATGGACAGAATGGCCTCTGCGAATGGAAGAAAAGTTCTAGCGCGTAGAAGAGCAAAAGGAAGACATAAATTAACTGTTTCTAGCGAACCTAGACACAAAAAATAATGTTTGTATAAACATACATAAGGCGATTACTTTTTTAGTATCGCCTTTTTTTATACCTTGTCGGTAAAAATTTTCTCAACATTCTAGTTTATAGCACACTAGAAACGTTTTTTAAAATCTTAAACAACTACTCAATACATACAAAATGCCTAAAGACACATCAATAAAATCAGTTTTAATCATAGGTTCAGGACCTATTGTTATTGGCCAGGCTTGCGAATTCGATTATGCAGGATCTCAATCTGCACGCTCGATTCGTGAAGAAGGAATTGAAGTTATCTTGATCAACTCAAATCCAGCAACAATTATGACCGACCCCTCTATGGCCGATCATATTTATTTGAAACCATTAACAACAAAATCGATTATTGAGATTCTGAAGGAACATCCACAAATTGATGCTGTTTTACCTACAATGGGAGGTCAGACTGCTCTAAACTTGTGCCTGGAAGCTGATGAAAAAGGAATCTGGCAGGATTTCGGAGTAAGATTAATAGGTGTTGATGTTAATGCAATTAATATTACAGAAGACAGAGAGCAGTTTAAACAACTTTTACAAAAAATTAATGTTCCAACTGCACCTGCAAAAACAGCGACTTCGTATTTAGAAGGAAAAGAGATCGCTCAGGAATTTGGTTTCCCGCTTGTAATCCGTCCTTCGTTTACACTTGGAGGAACCGGAGCAGCTGTGGTTTACAAAAAAGAAGATTTTGATGAGCTTTTAACTCGCGGACTTGAAGCCTCTCCAATTCACGAAGTTTTGATAGACAAAGCTTTAATGGGATGGAAAGAATATGAGTTAGAGCTTCTAAGAGATAAAAATGACAACGTTGTAATTATTTGTTCTATCGAAAACATGGATCCAATGGGAATCCACACTGGAGATTCGATTACAGTAGCACCAGCGATGACATTATCAGATACCACTTTCCAAAAGTTACGTGACTACGCTATCTTGATGATGAGAAGTATCGGAAACTTTGCAGGAGGTTGTAACGTACAATTTGCAGTTTCTCCAGACGAAAAAGAAGACATCGTTGCTATCGAGATTAACCCTCGTGTATCTCGTTCTTCTGCTTTAGCATCAAAAGCTACGGGTTATCCAATCGCTAAAATCGCTTCAAAATTAGCTTTAGGATACAACTTAGATGAATTACAAAATCAAATTACAAAATCTACTTCGGCTCTTTTTGAACCAACTTTAGATTATGTAATTGTGAAAATACCACGTTGGAACTTCGATAAATTTGAAGGTTCAGACAGAACTTTAGGTCTTCAGATGAAATCGGTTGGGGAGGTTATGGGAATCGGACGTTCATTCCAGGAAGCGCTTCACAAAGCCACTCAGTCTTTAGAGATTAAGAGAAATGGTTTAGGTGCTGACGGAAAAGGATACAAAGATTACGAATTAATCATCGATAAACTGACTCACGCAAGCTGGGATCGCGTTTTTGTAATTTACGATGCAATTGCAATGGGAATTCCGTTGAGTACCATTCACGAAATTACAAGAATCGATATGTGGTTCTTAAAACAATATGAAGAACTTTATACTTTAGAAAAAGAAATCTCAAAATATAAAGTTGGGGATCTTCCTAAAGAATTATTACTTGAAGCAAAACAAAAAGGTTTTGCTGACAGACAATTAGCGCACATGATGAGCTGTCTTGAAAGTGAAGTTCACACTTTACGAACAGACATGAACATCAACCGTGTGTTTAAATTAGTAGATACTTGTGCGGCTGAATTTAAAGCACAGACTCCTTATTACTATTCAACTTTTGAAGCTGAAATCGAAAAAGCAAACGGAGAACGTTTTGTAGATAACGAAAGTATCGTAACAGACAAAAAGAAAGTAATCGTATTAGGTTCCGGACCAAACAGGATCGGACAAGGAATCGAGTTTGATTACTCTTGTGTTCACGGCGTTTTAGCAGCAAAAGAATGCGGTTACGAAACGATCATGATCAACTGTAATCCTGAAACGGTTTCTACAGATTTTGATACGGCTGATAAATTATACTTCGAACCAGTTTTCTGGGAGCATATTTATGACATTATCCAACACGAAAAACCGGAAGGTGTAATCGTGCAGTTAGGAGGTCAAACAGCCCTTAAGTTAGCTGAGAAATTGTCTAAATACGGTGTAAAAATTATCGGAACAAGTTTTGATGCACTTGACTTAGCAGAAGACAGAGGAAGATTCTCAGATTTATTAACCGAATTAAACATTCCTTTCCCAAGATTTGGAATCGCTGAAACGGCTGATGAAGCTTCAAAATTAGCTGATACATTAGATTTCCCTCTTTTAATCCGTCCTTCTTATGTATTAGGAGGTCAGGGAATGAAAATCGTAATCAACAAAAAAGAACTTGAAGAGCACGTTATCGATTTGCTGAAAGCGATTCCAGGAAACAAATTGCTTCTAGATCACTATTTAGCCGGAGCAATTGAAGCTGAAGCTGATGCGATCTGTGATGCTGATGGAAATGTTTACATCATCGGAATTATGGAGCACATCGAGCCTTGCGGAGTTCACTCTGGAGATAGTAACGCAACATTGCCTCCTTTCAATTTAGGGGAATTTGTAATGCAGCAAATTAAAGATCACACACATAAAATTGCAAGAGCTTTAAAAACAGTTGGATTAATCAACATCCAGTTTGCGATTAAAGATGATACAGTTTACATTATCGAGGCAAACCCTAGAGCTTCCAGAACAGTTCCTTTCATTGCAAAAGCTTACGGAGAACCTTATGTAAACTATGCTACAAAAGTAATGTTAGGCCACAGCAAAGTAACCGACTTTGATTTCAACCCGCAATTAAACGGTTATGCGATCAAGCAGCCTGTTTTCTCTTTCAGCAAATTCCCAAATGTAAACAAAGCATTAGGACCAGAAATGAAATCAACAGGAGAAAGTATCTTGTTTATTGATGACTTAAAAGACGATCAATTTTACGAATTGTACTCTAGAAGAAAAATGTATTTGAGTAAATAATCTCAAATTCTATTATAAAAGAAAAGCTCCAATTTAAATTGGAGCTTTTTTAATTTTCTAATTATTTTTATAATAAGAATTCTTAGCATTTTCATAATTAAAATATCTTTCTTCATTTGCTACCCATGAAAAATTTAAACCGATATTTTCATTGTACTCTTTCTTATTGCTGTAATTCCCGAAAAATTTTTCTTCATCAAGTACAATTGAATCTTTTTTAATTTTCCCATTAATCACTGCAATATAAAAATTATCATCTGGGAGGTCTGCCCATTCTGTGTAATATTCAATTGAAAAATTTTCTAATTGATATGTTTCGATAATATCAATTATAGAGTTAATGCTTTGCTCGCTCTCTGATGAACTTCCCATTATGTTATAAAATGGAAGTGATTTTAAATATTCTATATATTCAATAATAGTATCAAAATTATCGGCTTCTTTGATAAAATATTGAATTGTATTTCCGTCGATTTTTAGAGGTATAATTACCACATCATTTTCTAAGAAATGAATTAAGTTTTTATTGTATTTATATTTTTTATCTGTTACAATTGCACAAATTTTTTGTCCCATAAAACGGTCATTTATAAATTAAAAAAAAGCTTCAATAATTTGAAGCTTTTTATCTATCTATTTCTGAATTTATTCACCTTGTCCAAAATTCATATTATCCCTAGTGTTTTTTTGCACTGAAATTGCCCCAAATAACGCTAATAAAAATGCAAAAGCATAAAACCCTTTTTCACTAGGCAAAATCGTTGCATTCCATAATCCAACAACTAAAAGAACAATTGAAAGTAATGTTCCGAACCAGCAGATTCCGTAATAGATGTCTGTAACAGGTAAATTTTCAAGCCTGTCTCTTACACTTTTTTGCAAAGAAACTACGGCAAATAAACCGAACATTAGAACTGTAAAATAGTATCCTTTTTCGTTTAATAACATTTCTGCTCTTGCTAGTCCAACGATAAAACCGATTGTTCCTGCTCCAAGGGCGACCCAAGATGCCGCAATAAAGGCATTTGAAGTTTTTTGTATCATATTGATTCTGGTTAAATTAGATTTCTGAGATTTTTGTTTATCTCAGTTCGTAAATGTAATTAAATTTGATTGATGGCAAAATGAAAACACAAACTAATTAACAGGCATAATCCTGTTATAAAAAAAGCTCCATATAAAATAGGAGCTTTTTGATTGCAAGAATAAGATGTATTATTTTTTAAGTAACTGCTGTAAAGGCTTCAACTGTTCCATATCAATTTTGGATTCTTTCAAAACCGACATCAAAGTCATGATGTTATTGGGATTCATATTTTTTCCTAAAACACGCACAATAGCAAAACCGTTTTCTTTTCTGTTTGCAAAAACGACAAATTCTTCAATATTTTCATCGGTACCGACAAAACTCACAGAAGCACCATCTTTACCAGAACCAACCTTCATCAATTCCTGATATTTAGGATTTTTCAAAAGAGATTTTACTTTTGCCCTTTCTTGCTCAAATTGTGTTTGATTTTTATCATTTGCCTTAAAAGCCAGAATATTCATTTTATCAAACGAATTCAAAGCTTCGGTTTGTTCAGACGATAATTTTGTTTTATCAACATTTAAAATACTGGGTGAAACATCAAGCGCAATAAAATCTTTATTCTCCGTATTCTCTACAAAATATTTTTGCAAAGAAGGCTCAGAATTACAACTTGTAAAAATCAGCAATATTAAAAGAACTGAGGTAAAAATACTAGCTTTCATATTTATTGGATTTATTTTTTGCCTTTAGAAGCTTTTTTTAAGTCGGTACCTCCAGGCAATTTCATTTTGTCTGTAAGGACAGCAATTTCATTTAAATCAAAGTTTCCCGTTAAGGACAACAAAACTGTATCTTCATTTTTTGCACCATCAATAAACATAAACAGTTCTTTTATTTTAGTATCCGAAGCACCCGACTTAACATATATCTTTACATTTTTTCCGCTATCATTAATACGCATCAATTCTTCCAGATTTGCTGTTTTGATGTATTTATCAGCTGAAAGTTTCATGTCAGCTTCAATTTTTGCGTTCTTTGTGGTAAACACTTTTAAATTGTCAAGCTTTTTAATAAGATTCATGTATTGCTGGGTCTCTTTATCAGAAGGATCCACTTTTACCTTACTCATTATGTCAAACATTTTTTTGTTTACAATAACTGAAGTCACATCATCCTGTCCGTCAAATTTATCAAAAGTACTCTGCGCATAAAAGGTATGGCTGATTAGTGTAAAAACTATGGTTATGATTAAATTTTTAACCATTCCTTTTTTACTCTCTTTTCTATATTCCTTAATCGTTGATTTCATTTCTATATTTTTTAATTATTGTTTAAAAACTTTATTTTTTGATTGTTCGTATTCTTTAATGTATTGTACACTTTCAATACCTACATTAACATGGTTTGACAATAGGGCCAAAGCTTTTTGCGTTTCGGCAAAGGCTTTTTCCGGATTATCATAAGTCCCTAATTCTGATTGGGCTACAACAGGTGTTGTACTTTTTTTGCTCAAATAAAAAAAGGTTCCAATTCCGAGTAAAACAACAGCAGAAGCCGCAATTGATAACCACGCCACATTTCGTTTTTTAGTTTGTAGTGGAATTTCCTGCATTGACCTTTGTTCTTTTACCTGAGAGAAATAACCAAACATAGATTTGTATTGCTCCAAATGCTGCGCAACATCTGAAGAAGAAAAGTATTCTTTTAAGTCATTTTCTTCAGCAATAGTAGTTTCTCCCTGAAAGTATTTTTCTAATATTTTTTCTATTTTATTTAATTCCATATCCGTGTGTATTAACCATGGCTTCCCGTATTTTTTTTCTTGCTCTTGAAAGTGCTACCCTGATAGCTGTTTCATTCATATTGACAATCTTGGCAATTTCATCAAACTCATATTGCTCAACATCGCGTAGCTGAATTAGGATCTGTAGCTGCTCAGGCAATTGGCTTATTATTTTTTCAACCCACTCTAAATTATCCGAATCTTCTAGTTTTTTATCCAATAGAGGTTCACGATCCGTAAAATTATTATGCACTATTTTAAGATTATCTGCTCTTTTAGACTTTAACTGATCGAGACAATAATTTTTTGTCATGGTCATCGCTACTGCTTCGATACTGTTATAAGTGGCTAAATTGTCTTTTTTGTTCCATAATTTCACCATTACTTCCTGAGTTGCATCTTCAGCTTCTTCAGTGCTGGTTAATAATCTCTTTGCCAGACGAAAAACTTTGTCTTTAAAAGGATTTATTACTTCTATAAATGCAACCTGGTTCATATTTTACTATTAATGATGAGTCTTAGGCAATTCTTCACATATTTCGATCAATACTTAACCAAATTATATTAAAAAAACAAACATTTTGATCGGTTCATATTATCAAGACGAGTCACTATTATTTTTGTTACAAAGTAAGCTTAAAAAAATATTGTAAAAAAAACTGCACATTTATTATAGTTAAAACTAAAGGTACTATTTTTACGTATATTCTATATTGAAACCTTGTTTTATGAAAAAAGTATCGAGAATTTTAGTTTTAATGTTTTTAACAGCATTTAGCCTGCAGTCTTGTGAAGACAGCGATGATATTGCTTCACCGAAAGACTTACAAATAAATAATTTTATATGGAGAGGACTGAATGAGGTTTATTTATGGCAAGCCGATGTTCCAAATTTAGCTGACAACCGTTTTGCCAGTCAGGAAGATTTTAATGCATTTTTGAAAGGATATTCAAAACCGGAAGATTTATTTCAGGATTTATTAAACAAGCCAGAAAGCAAATACCCTAATGGAGGCGCTATAGATCGTTTTAGCTGGATTGTTGATGACTATAGTGTTTTAGAACAGGAATTAAATGGAATTACGAAAAACTCCGGTATTGATTTCAGGCTGAGTTACATTGAAGAAGGATCAGACAATTTAGTAGGATACGTTAGGTATATAATTCCTAATTCAGACGCTTCAAAAAAAGATATAAAACGCGGAGATTTATTCACAAAGGTTAACGGCATACAGCTTACAGTTTCAAATTATCAAAAACTATTATTAGATTCAGATAGTTACACTTTAAGTTTAGCCGGATTTAATGATAGCGGTGCTATTGTTTTAAATGGAAAATCAGTATCGCTTACTAAAACTACTTTAGAAGAAAATCCAATTCTAATAAATAAAGTAATTTCTTCAGGAAATCATTCAATTGGTTACTTAATGTATAATGGCTTTTATAATGAATACGACGATGCTTTGAATCAGGCTTTCTCACAATTAAAAACATCAGGAATCACAGATTTAGTTTTGGATCTAAGATATAATGGCGGAGGAGATGTTCATTCATCAACACTTTTAGCAAGTATGATTACAGGGCAATTTAAAGGACAAGTATTCTCTCAAAGACAATATAACCCAAAACAAATGGCACTTATAAATGAAGAGGATTTAGAATCATTAAAGGAAAGATTTACTAATAAAACAAATTCTGGAGCCGCATTAAACAGTTTAAATTTAAACACAATATACATTATAACAACAGACAACACAGCTTCTGCTAGTGAATTGATTATAAATGGATTAAAACCCTACGTTAATGTGATTCAAATTGGCGAAACAACTGTAGGTAAAAACGTTGGTTCTAATACGATTTATGACTCGCCTTCATTCTCAAAAGCAAAAATAAATCCTACCCATAAATACGCGATGCAGCCATTGACTTTTAAAATAACAAATGCGGACAATTTTGGAGATTACACAGCAGGATTGGCACCTACTTTCGCACAAGAAGAACGTGTTCGAACTTATGGCGTTTTAGGAGACCCATCAGAACCATTGTTAAATCTCGCTATCTCAAGAATTACAGGTTCAGCATCAAAAAGAGTACAATCAGAAAAAGGCCCAGCTCTTCCTTATTTCGCAGATTCAAAATCAATGCGCCGTTTTGGAAGAGAAATGTATATAGATAGCCCCTTAAAAAATTAGAATAAAATACACTGAAAAATTAAATGCCCCAAAGTCAAATACTATTGGGGCATTTTTATTTGAAAAAATCTAGTTATTACTTTTCAATTTCTCTCATTGAATCCATCTTCTTATGTGCTAAGAAACCGGCAACATCTTCAAAATGTTCTTTTACACGTTTGTTTCCAAATTCGAAAACTTTAGTTGCTAATCCGTCAAGGAAATCACGGTCGTGAGAAACCAGGATTAATGTTCCGTCAAAATCACGCAATGCATCTTTGATAATATCTTTAGTTTTCATATCAAGGTGATTTGAAGGCTCATCCAGAATTAACAAGTTAACAGGTTCCAACAATAATTTAATCATTGCCAGACGCGTTTTTTCGCCTCCTGAGAGTACTTTTACTTTTTTTGTAATATCGTCACCCTGAAACATGAACGCCCCTAAGATGTTTTTGATCTGCGTTCTGATATCTCCAACGGCAATAGCATCAATAGTCTCAAAAATGGTAGCATTTTCATCCAACAATGCTGCCTGATTTTGAGCAAAATATCCAATTTGTGCATTATGTCCAATTTCGACACTTCCGGAATCAACACCTATCTCTTTCATAATCGCCTTGATCATGGTTGATTTTCCTTCACCATTTTTTCCAACAAAAGCTACTTTCTGACCTCTTTCAATCACAATATTAGCATCTTTAAAAACTACATGATCGCCATACGATTTTGACATTTCTTTTACTATAACAGGATATTGTCCAGAACGTGCAGCCGGTGGGAATTTTAATCGCAATGCAGAAGTATCGACCTCATCAACCTGAATGATTTCTAGTTTTTCTAACATTTTTACACGAGACTGAACAGCATCTGTTTTCGAAAAAGTCCCACGAAATCTATCAATAAAAGCCTGATTATCTGCTATGAATTTCTGTTGTTCGTCGTACGCTTTTTGCTGATGTATTCGTCTGTCTTTTCTGAGTTCCAAATAATGGGAATATTTGGCCTTGTAATCGTAAATTCTACCCATCGTTACTTCAATAGTACGATTGGTAATATTATCTACGAAAGCTCTATCGTGTGAAATTACCACAACTGCTTTTGCCTGATTTAAAAGAAATTCTTCCAGCCATTGAATACTTTCAATATCCATGTGGTTGGTAGGTTCATCTAAAAGAATCAAATCCGGTTTTCTTAATAAAATCTTAGCCAGTTCGATACGCATTCTCCATCCTCCTGAAAATTCAGAAGTCTGGCGTGTAAAATCTTCTCTTTCAAATCCTAACCCAACTAATATTTTTTCTACTTCAGCTTCATAATTTACTTCTTCAATCGCATAGAATTTCTCACTTAAATCAGAAACTCTCTCAATTAATTTCATGTAAGCATCACTTTCATAATCGGTACGAATAGTTAACTGCTCGTTTATTTCATCGATTTCTGCTTTCATACTGAAAATCTCACCAAAAGCTTTTGACGCTTCTTCCATAACAGTTGCACCGTCTTCTGTAAGCAAGTGTTGAGGAAGATAAGCAACAACAGCTTCTTTAGGCGCAGAAATATTTCCGGTAGAAGGCTTACTTTGACCTGCAATTATTTTTAAAAGTGTCGATTTTCCCGCACCATTTTTACCCATAAGGGCAATTTTATCATTTTCATTGATAGCAAAAGAAACATCGCTAAATAATGTAGTTCCACCAAACTGAACCGAAATATCGTTAACTGTAATCATGTTAGACTTTAGATTTTAGACTGCTTAGACTTTTAATTTTCTGCACAGGTATTTTTTTGAAGCCGCAAAGATAGATTTTAATTAGATAATGTGCCAATTTGAGAATTAGATAATTTGAGAATGCAACAATTAGACAATTATCTGAATTTGTAAAAAAATAAAACCCTATAGATTTTAACAATCTGTCGGGTTTACAAAAATTATCTCATTGATTAATTATCTCATTGACTCATTAATCTTTTCTCCATTTTTTAGTTTGTTCAAAAACATGTTCTAAGATAGCAGCTTCAGTTTCATCAAATTCGATATTTCTTCTTCCCATAACCAGTTTAGCCGTTTCAAAAGCTTTTTTGGTTATGTATGTTGTAAAACCTGATGCTCCACCCCATGAAAAACTCGGAACAAAATTGCGCGGAAAGCCAGATCCAAAAATATTGGCACTCACCCCTACTACTGTACCGGTATTAAACATCGTATTTATACCGCATTTACTGTGGTCCCCCATCATTAAACCACAAAACTGAAGTCCTGTTTTAGCGAAACCTTCTGTTTCGTAACTCCATAATTTTACTTCTTCATAATTATTTTTCAGGTTTGAATTATTACTGTCAGCCCCAATATTACACCATTCACCTAAAACAGAATCGCCCAAAAAACCATCATGCCCCTTATTTGAATTCGCAAAAAGAACAGCGTTTTTAACTTCCCCTCCTATTCTGGATCCTGGTCCAACCGTTGTGGCTCCATACACTTTTGCATTCAGTTTAACCTGTGCATTTTCGCATAGAGCAAAAGGGCCACGAATTACGGTTCCCTCCATAATTTCAGCATTCTTACCTATATATATTGGTCCGGTTGAGGCATTTAAAGTTACAAATTCCAGTTTTGCCCCTTCTTCAATAAAAATGTTTTCTGGAGAAATAACATTGACACTTTTCGGAATAGGCTGTGATTTTCGATCTTCAGTTACATAATCAAAGTCGGCGCGAATGGCAGCATCATTTTTAGAGAAAATATCCCATGTATGTTCAACGGTTAAACATTCCTGATCGTAATAAATAATTTCATACGAATCAAAATCAACCTCGTCCTGATTTTCAGTTGTAAAAAAAGCGATAACGTCATCCCCTTTAAAGATTGCCTGATTTTCCTTTAAATCAGAAATCATATCTACAAGCGTATCATTTGGTAAATACGCAGCATTTATCATAATATTTTCCTCCATCTCCACCATTGGAAATTTAGCAGATAAATATTCTTCTGTAATTGTAGTAATAGTCGACCCCAAACGCGCCTCCCATTTTTGACGAATCGTCATAATTCCGATTAGAATATCAGCCACAGGTCTTGTAAAAGTAAAAGGTAATAAAGCATTCCGAACGGGACCGTCAAAAAGGATGTAGTTCATAAAGAATAAATTTGGTACTTGTTAAAATCTTGATTTGGTTATCAGGGTCAAAGTTACAAATATTTTATTTGTGGCATTTATACTATAGTGGTACAGACTGTTTTTTTATCGCAAAAAACCGCAAAGGCTAAACACACAAAGGTTTGCAAAGAATTATTATTGAGTTCAGATCCACTAGCTATAGGAATTACACAAATCTTAGTATTACTTACAATTAAATCTCAGCATAAAAAAAGCCTTCCGGAGTGGAAGGCTTCTGTATAATTTTAAACAGCTATTATTTTTTAGCGTGTTTTGCATATTTAGTTTTGAACTTGTCAATACGTCCTGCAGTATCGATAAGTTTAGATTTACCAGTATAAAAAGGGTGAGATGTTCTTGAAATCTCCATTTTTACAACTGGATACTCAACTCCGTCAACTTCAATTGTCTCTTTTGTATCTGCAGTAGATTTAGTGATAAAAACGTCATCGTTTGACATGTCTTTAAATGCTACTAATCTGTAATTTTCCGGGTGGATTCCTTTTTTCATCTTTCTTTTTATTTATTGTTTGGAGCATTTTTATTTTGAAGCTTTTTCATGGTTAGAAAAAGGTGTAAACAATGAATACTCTTTTTTGTTTAAAAATTTAATTATTTTTGAGTGTGCAAATTTACAATTCTTTTTTAATAAACAAATACTTAGCCTGCTTTTTTTTAGTTAAATTCAAAAAGCTTTTTTTATATTCGATTATAGGGGGAATTGCTATATTTGTGGATTAATTTTAAACATATAAAAATATGATCAATGAAGTTATAAAGAAGAATGGGATTACTTATGGAATTATTTTAGGCATTATTTCAGCATTAATTACAGCTACAATTTATGCAATTGATCTAAAATTATTTGTTTCTGGCTGGATTGGAGCCTCAACATTTATCATTTTTGTAGTAACCGGCATTGTATTACTAACAAAAACAAAAAAAGAAATAAATGGATTTTTTTCTTTCAAAGATGCATTTACAACCTATTTTATCACCATTCTGATTGCTCTTTTAATCTCAACAACATTTAGTGTTATTTTATTTAATGTAATTGACCCTGATGCAAAAGAAGTTATAAGTGAACATCTTATAAAATACATGGCTGAAACGCTTCAAAAATTCGGGACACCTGCTTCTGCTATAAACGAAACATTAGCAAAGATGAAAGAAACCAGCCCTTTTTCGACTTTAGAGCAGCTTAAAGGATTAGGTTTCAGTATTGCGCTTTACTCTATTTTAGGCCTGATTTTAGCTGCATTTTTTAAAAGCAAAACTACACAAGAATAAAAAATAAATGAATTTATCTATACTTATACCGCTTCTAAACGAAGAGGAATCACTAAAAGAACTCTACTCATGGATTATTAAAGTGATGCAATCCAACAATTACTCTTATGAAATCATTTTTGTGGATGACGGTAGTACAGATAATTCGTGGAATATTATCGAAAGTTTCTCTAACGAAAACCCAAATGTAAAAGGGATTCGCTTCATGAAAAACTTCGGAAAATCGCAGGCATTACATGCTGGTTTTGCAAAGGCTCATGGCGACGTAATCATTACAATGGATGCCGATTTACAGGATAGTCCCGATGAAATTCCGGGATTGTACGAAATGATTACCGCTCAAAAGTACGATTTAGTTTCAGGCTGGAAGAAAAAAAGATACGACTCGGTTGTAGCAAAAAACCTGCCTTCGAAATTATTTAACTGGGCCGCCAGAAAAACCTCAGGTGTTGAACTAAACGATTTTAATTGTGGTCTGAAAGCCTACAAAAACGTTGTTGTAAAAAATATCGAAGTTTCAGGCGAAATGCACAGGTATATTCCGGTTTTGGCTAAAAATGCCGGATTTGGTAAAATTGGCGAAAAAGTAGTAATACACCAAGCCAGAAAATACGGCGAAACCAAATTTGGAATGGAACGTTTTATAAACGGATTCCTTGATTTGATTACAATTTGGTTTTTATCAAGATTCGGAAAAAGGCCAATGCACTTATTTGGCGCTATGGGCTCTTTAATGTTCATCATCGGATTTTTAGCAGCGGGATACATTGGTATTTCTAAACTATACCATATGTATACCGGAATGAAATACAGCCTTGTTACAAATAACCCATGGTTCTATATTGCCCTGACTACAATGGTTTTGGGAACTCAGCTTTTTTTGGCAGGGTTTTTAGGCGAAATTATTTTGCGCACTAAAAGCAATGAAGCCCGATACAAAGTTGCCCGAGAGGTTAATTTTTAACGTAATGCCCTAGCCCTGATGGGAACGGCATCCTTTTGTGGTGGGGTTCACCACAAAAGATATAGTGAACAGCAGGATTAGCTCCTGAAAAATTCCTATCTTTAATTAAACATTTAAAAAAATTAGTTACATGAATATAGCACCTAATATTTTAGACGCCGTAAACGAGTGGCTTACGCCAACATTTGACAAAGAAACACAAGATGCTGTTAAGGAATTAATGACCACATCGCCAAAAGAACTTGAGGAAAGTTTTTATAAAAACCTGGAGTTTGGAACCGGGGGAATGCGCGGTGTTATGGGAATTGGAAACAATCGCATCAACAAATACACACTTGGAAAAAACACACAGGGACTTTCTGATTACCTGCATGAAGTTTTCCCTAATCAGCCTATAAAAGTAGTTATTGCTTACGACTGTCGTCACAACAGTAATACCCTGGCAAAAGTAGTGGCCGATGTCTTTTCTGCAAACGGAATTCAGGTTTATTTGTTTTCTGATTTGCGTCCAACGCCTGAATTATCTTTTGCACTTAAATATTTAGGTTGTCAGTGCGGAATTGTATTGACTGCTTCGCACAATCCACCCGAATATAATGGTTATAAAGTGTACTGGCAGGACGGAGGCCAGATTGTTCCCCCTGAAGATGCCGCTATCATTAAAGTAATTGAAAGCCTTACTTATGATAAGATCAAATTTAATGCTGATGAAAGTCTGATTCAGTATATTGATACCGAAATTGACAAAGCTTTTGTAAAATCATCTATCGAAAACGCAAGTTTTAATACCCCGGCTGAAGCCAAAGACAATCTGCATATTGTTTTCACTTCATTACATGGAACTTCTATAAAATCAATTCCTGATACTTTATCTGAAGCAGGTTATAAAAATGTTCACATAGTTCCCGAGCAGGCTGTTCCTGATGGAAATTTCCCAACGGTAAAATCCCCAAATCCTGAAGAACCGGAAGCATTGACAATGGCTTTGGCATTGGCAGACAAAACAAACTCCGATATTGTCGTAGGAACGGATCCTGATTGTGATCGTTTGGGCGTTGCTGTTCGTAATAACGATGGAAAAATGATTTTGCTAAACGGAAATCAGACGATGGTTTTGATGACTTCTTTCCTTTTGAAACAATGGAAAAAAGCCGGTAAAATTAATGGAAAACAATTCGTTGGTTCTACAATCGTTTCTACTCCGATGATTATGGAACTGGCTACAAGCTATGGCGTTGAATGCAAAGTGGGTCTGACTGGCTTTAAATGGATTGCCAAAATGATTAAAGATTTCCCTGAACTCCAATTTATTGGAGGCGGTGAAGAAAGCTTTGGTTTTATGGTTGGTGACGCTGTTCGTGATAAAGATGCTGTTGCTGCTACCTTATTAATCTGCGAAGTTGCTGCTCAGGCAAAAGCAGCCGGAAGCTCTGTTTACAAAGAACTTTTACAGCTTTATGTGGAGAATGGTTTCTACAAAGAATATTTGGTTTCTTTAACCAAAAAAGGGATTGAAGGTCTTGAAGAAATTAATCAGATGATGATTAATTTAAGAGAAAAACCATTGAAAGAAATTAACAATCAAAGAGTTATTATGGTCGAGGATTACCAGTCATCCGTTGCTTTGAATTTATTGACAGGTGAGGAATCTGTAATGGATATGCCAAAATCAAACGTTTTGATTTATTACACCGAAGACGGCTCGAAAATTTGTGCAAGACCAAGCGGAACAGAACCGAAAATCAAATTCTACATCAGCGTAAATGCTGAAATCGAATCGGTTTTGGACTTTGATGAGGCTGAAAAATTCTTAGACCAAAAAATACAGAATATCATTGCAGATATGCAATTGAGTTAACACAACAAACTAAGAATAAGATTTTCATAAGCTCTGATTTGTATTTCATCAATGCAAATCAGAGTTTTTTTTATAAAAAAAAGCAAAAAGAAATTAAAAACGTGCTAATTCGACTAATTTTGTGCGGTAAAAAATCCATACCAAAACACTTCAATGTTATGGTTGTATAAAGAAATCAATATCAAAAGAATAAATGAGTAATTTCAAAAAAATACTTCCTTTTATATATCCTTATAAAAAATATGCTTATCTAAACATTTTTTTTAATGTTTTATATGCACTTTTCAGCACCCTTTCTTTCATGGCATTAATCCCTATGATTCAGGTTTTATTTGACAAAACAAAAAGAAATACTGTCATGCCTGCTTACGAAGGGATTTCGCACATAAAAGAATATGGGGAAAACTACTTAAGCTATTATATCACAATGAATACTGACCAAAACAATCCCGGTTTTGTACTTTCTGTTATGGTAGCCATCATTATTTCTATTTTTTTATTAAAAAACCTGGCTGATTATCTGGCTATGTTTTTTGTTACTTATTTAAGAAATGGCGTATTGAAAGATATCCGAAATGCGATGTATGAAAAAACACTTGAATTGCCATTGGCTTTTTTTTCTGAAAAACGAAAAGGAGATGTTATTTCGAGAATTTCTGCAGATGTAAATGAGGTTCAGACTTCTTTTTTAGCCATATTAGAGCTTATTGTGAAAGAACCTTTAACCATTATTTTCACTATCATTGCTATGTTAATCATAAGCACTAAACTAACTTTATTTGTTTTTGTGTTCATTCCGGTTTCAGGGTATATAATTTCATTAATTGGAAAACAGCTTAAAAAGAAATCCAGTAAAGCACAACAGGAACAAGGAACTTTTTTATCAACTATTGAAGAAACTATTGGAGGATTAAAAGTAGTAAAGGGATATAATGCTGAGAATTATTTCAACACTATGTTTAAAAATTCAACTGAACGATTTTTTAAATTATCAAACAGCATTGGACATCGCCAGAATTTAGCTTCTCCTGCTAGTGAATTTATGGGCATCATGGTTATTACTATTTTATTATGGTACGGAGGACAAATGGTTTTGATTGAAAAAACACTGGATGGAGCATCATTTATTGCTTATATGGGACTTGCTTACAACATTCTTACCCCTGCAAAATCAATCTCAAAAGCTTCTTATGCTGTAAAAAGAGGAAATGCTGCTGCTGATAGGGTATTGGAAATTTTAGAACAGGAAAACACAATTGCTTCCAAACCTAAAGCACTGGAAAAAACAAGTTTTGACCATAATATCAGCGTTCAAAACATCAATTTTAAATACGAAAATGAGACGGTTTTAAAAGACTTTTCACTTGAAATCAAAAAAGGCCAGACCGTTGCCCTTGTTGGACAATCAGGAAGCGGAAAGAGTACAATCGCAAACCTGCTGACCCGCTTTTATGATGTTAACGACGGATCTATTTCTATTGACGGGGCAAATATAAAAGAAATTAACCTCCAGTCGCTTAGAAGTTTAATGGGCTTGGTTACCCAGGACAGCATTTTATTTAATGATACTATCAAGGCTAATATTGCATTAGGAAAATTAGATGCTACAGATGACGAAATCATTGAGGCTTTAAAAATAGCCAACGCTTTTGAATTCGTAAAAGAATTACCATTAGGAATTTACACCAACATTGGCGACAGTGGAAACAAATTATCCGGCGGGCAAAAGCAACGTTTGTCTATTGCACGTGCGGTACTTAAGAACCCTCCTATTATGATTCTGGATGAAGCAACATCAGCACTGGATACCGAAAGCGAAAAATTTGTTCAGGTGGCACTTGAAAATATGATGCAGAACAGAACTTCAATTGTTATTGCTCACCGGCTCTCTACGATTCAAAAAGCTGACGTAATTGTTGTAATGCAAAAAGGTCGAATTGTAGAACAGGGAACCCATGAAGAATTAATTGCACATAACGGCACTTATAACAAACTGGTAACGATGCAGTCTTTTGAATCTTAAGAGTACCTATCGACTACCACATAATTCACACAGATTAAGGAAACAATAAAACTGATTTTAACTTCCTTAATCTGTTTTTATTTTTATAACTTTAGGTTCGTTAAAGAATAAATCATTTAATGCGCTCAAAATGTATCTTAACAACCCAAACATAAAACTGCCTGACGATCCTGATACTGTTGTGTGGAAATATCTCGATTTATCTAAATTTCTTGATTTACTTCTTTCAAAAAAACTATTCATGTCACGATCTGACAAATTTGAGGATCAGTATGAAGGGACTTTTAGTGAACCAACATATGAAGAAATCAAAAAACTCGCCATTGACAATCCGGAATTTTTAAATTATTACAAAACGCATCGGGAAAAGGTAGCTGTCAGCAGCTGGCATATTAACGAGTATGAATCATTTGCAATGTGGCAGATTTTTACACAAAACAGTGAAGGATTAGCCATTCAGTCCACAATTGGAAGATTACAAAAAGCAGTAAATCCGGAGCAAAATTTTGATCAGTATATTGGTGAGGTAAATTATATCGACTACAAAAAAGAATATATTCCGTTTGACGATTCTTTTTTTCCTTTTTTGTTTAAAAGAAAAAGTTTTCAGTACGAACGGGAAGTCCGCATTATTACAGACACTTCACAAAGCAATTTAAAACTGAATGAAGGATTAAAAATAAACGTAGATGTTAATGAATTAATAGAAAAGATCTACATTCATCCGAAATCAGAAAACTGGTATAAAAAACTGGTAATTGAATTGGTAGATCGTTTAGGATTTGGATTAGAAATAGAAAAATCAGATCTGGAAAGTGATATTTTGATTTGATTTTCTAAAAGTTGCGAAGGTTCTAAGATACTAAGCTACTGAGTTTTTTCCAGCCACAGAATAAAAAACCGTATAGAAATTTTAAATTTCTATACGGTTTTCTTTTTCTTTATTCTAAAGACAGAATCTTTTCTATCTGTTGCAAAACCTTAGAATCTTAGTATCTTAAATAGGTTTATAATTTTTCACTTCCCAGTTTTTCAAAGCCAAATCGATGTAATTATAATGCAAAACATCGTTTTTATCAAACTGACCATTTTGATTGGTGTCTTGAATTGTCCTGAAATACAGACGATTTTTTGATTCAACAATATTCCAGTCTACGAGTTCCTCTAAATCTGTAGAAACTTTGGTAAAGTTTTCTCCGCTAATATTGCTTAAATAAAGGGTTTTGATATCTCCGGTATCTATTTTACCATCTTTATTTGTATCCGAATCTGTAAGCGTATAAACCATAATTTTATTTTGTGTTTTATCAGCAATTGTTTTTAGATATGTTGCTGTTAAAATTAAAATTGGTTTATCAGATAGCGGTCGGATAGAATCTGAATCTGTTTTTTGGAATTTCAAATTTTGCAGATAACCTGTAATTTCATACTCTCCCAGATTAGAAATAGTAAAACTCACATCATTTACAGTTGATGATCCGTAACGTGCTTTTGATCCTTTTTCGAATACACGCAAATCCCCAACCGGATGAATCAAATAATCTGTTCCTTCCATCTGAATTGGCAAATCTGCCACTTCAATTTGCGTGGAATCTGTTTTACTGACACTTACTTTGTTTGAAACATCGTAACTCACTTTGGGCTTTTGAACTTCCTCACGGCAACTGATAAATGTTGCTGCAATTGCTAAGGCTGTATATTTAAGGTACTTTTTCATCTGCAAAATTATATTCGATTATCAAATATACTATTTTTGATTGTAATTTTGGTTTTTATTGAATTTTACTAACGTAAAGATGCTTAGAAAAAAAAGAGCTAAATAGCCTAACAGTATTATCTTTTGCTGTTTAAAAAAAGAAATTTGAAAAACATTCAATTCTTCCTTTCGTTTTTCTTCTTCCATTCGAATAGTATTCAGTTCTGAATATTTTGGAGTTCCGCAAAAAAATCTATTATCTTTTTTCACCTTTGGCCTAGGATGTGTAAATGCATAGATATTATCTGAAAATAGTGCCCAGACAGGCATTTTTTCTTCATAAAAAACATCAATTACATTAATAAAAGTACATATTCTGTTTTTGGCCCAAATTGGATTTTTATTCCATTAATACTGTCATAATGTTTCACTAAATCACGCGCAAAAAGCCGCAATTCTTTTAGCTTTTGTTCTTCTTTTGATTTCTGATTATTGAAATTAAATGTTTTATATTTTCTTAAATTCCCAACTTTATACTTTTCAAAATCTTCTTTATCTGGAAGTGAAAAATCTAAAGCCCCATAAGTTTTAAAAGCCTCAACCTTGTAAAAATGATATAAGCAAAACAAAGGAATTAAAACCAAAGAAATCATTCCCGGAACGTAAAAAATCTTCTTTCTTTTTTCACGTTTTTCGATCATAATCTCGCATTCAGCTTTATATTAAAAACCCTTGAGGTCATATAGTTTGGAATTGCGTATTGATTTTTAGAATAAGCATCCCGCACCCAGGTATTGGTTATTGCATTTTGATTATTGAAAAGGTTGAATATTTCTACTCCTAATGCCAACTCTTTAAAATTCTTTAACCAGCGGGTTTTGGATATATTATTATGATCAATAAAAACTTTTGCAAAACCTACATCTGCCCTTCTGTAATCATTCAGCCTGTTCTGATATACATAAGGATCCGAGTAAGATGGTGAACCACCCGGTAAACCTGTATTATATACTAAATTAAGATATAATTTAATACTTGGGATATTGGGCATATAATCCTGAAAAAGCATCGCAAACTTCAGCCTTTGATCAGTAGGTCTGGCTATAAAACCTTTATCTTTATAATTTTCTTCCGTTTTAAGATAACCGAAACTTATCCAGGATTCCGTTCCCGGAACAAACTCCCCGTTTAGCCTGAAATCAAGCCCCTGAGCATATGCTTTGGCATTATTGTCTGCCACATAGCGAATTCGCACATTGTCAATCGAATAGGTATTTACATCTGAAAGCGATTTATAATACACTTCCGTTACCCATTTAAAAGGCCTGTTCCACATTTTAAAATTATAATCGTTACTCAAAACGACATGAACAGACTGCTGGGCTTTTACGTTTGGATTAACTTCTCCGTTAAAATCGCGAAGTTCACGGTAAAATGGCGGCTGATGATACAAACCTCCGGAAAGCCTGAAAATCATATCCCTGTTCCAGTCCGGTTTTAAGGAAAATTGCACACGTGGACTAAAAACAGTCTGATTTTTACCTTCTACAGCTGCTCCTGAAACCTGCCAGCTTTGAAAGCGGGCCCCAACAGTATACCAGAATTGACTGGATCCCAAATCAGTCTTGTTACTCCATTGTGCATAACCTGAAAATCTGTTTATATCATTAAAATTGACAGCACGAATATTTTGGTATGGCAAAAGCGGTCCGGCGTAGGGTTCATACGGCTGGTTGTTTTTAGGAAAATTTAAATTAGGCCGATTTATCGAAAATCCTGCCGAATCAATCACTTCCCACTCCACTAACCTGTCACGTATCGATTCTCTTGTAAATTTCAAGCCAAATTCTAACTGATTATTATCTTTCCACTCTTTAAAACCTTTGAATTCAATGTTAGCGATCAAAGCGTCCAGATCATTTCGGGCGTGATTGAGCTGCGTACCGATTCCTCTAGTAAAATCGACATCATCAGAATTGATATTTCCGTTCTCATCTATATTTCCCAATCGGTATTGTGCCAAAATATCAAAATGCTCCTGTTCAATAGTATGAAATAGAGATCCGATTAATTTAAAAGTAAGGGTTGGGGAAGCCTTAAAAGTTGTTTTTACAGCTCCAAAATAAGTATCGTACTGATCCTTTTCCTGACCTTGATAAAAAACGGCCAGTGACATTGGCTGATCAATAGTTCCAAATTTTGTTTCGCGTGTTAAAGGCTGATATAAATACTTATTTTGCGAAATATTTCCCAAAAAACTTAGCTGCCATTTTTGAGAAATATCATAATTAATATTTGTCTGAATATCTGCAAACGTTGGCGTATAGTTTGTCTGGGTATCCTGGCTGTTAACCAACAGGCTATTGTTGCGATAACGTACACCAGTAATAGCAGACCATTTTTTATTTTTTGAAACCGCATCAACTGAAATGCTTCCGCCAAGAAAACTCGCCTCGACTGATGCGCTAAACTGAGTTGGTTTTCTATAACTTATATCTAAAACAGAAGATAATTTATCTCCAAATTTAGCCTGAAAACCGCCAGCTGAAAAATCTACATTTTGTACTAAATCAGTGTTCGTAAAACTCAATCCTTCCTGCTGTCCGGAGCGAATTAAAAACGGACGATATACTTCGATTTCATTTACGTAAACCAGGTTTTCATCATAATTACCTCCACGAACAGCATATTGTGTACTCAGTTCATTGTTGGAGTTTACACCGGGTAACGTTTTAAGTATGTTCTCGATTCCGGCATTTGCTCCTGGAACTTTTTTTATAGTTGACTGATCAATAACTGTAATACCCTGAACACGTCTTTTATTTTTCGAGGACACAAAAACTTCTCCCATTTGCTCTTGGGAGTTATTCATAACGGGGTTAAAAACAAATGTTTCGTAAGGTTTTAAATTTACCGTTAAGGTCACCATTTTCAAAGAAATGTGTGTAAAAACTAAAACCACCTTTTTATTTGAAGCCACAAAAATATCAAAATGACCTTTAGCATTCGATTTTGCAGCTTTATCTCCTGAAGTAATATTTACATCTGCAACCGGATGGTTCTCATTGTCTAAAATAATACCTTTCACACGTGCACTCTGGGCAGATGAAGCAAAACCGATCCACAGAAAAAGTATAACAATTATTAATTTAAAATTATTCAAACGTTTAGATTTTACTTTTGTTGACTTCTAAAAAAGTGAGTTTCAAAGATAGCAGAATTCCCTACATTATCAACTACTTCAATTTTTAAATCGTTACCCCCTTCAGCCACTATATTATCATCAAAACGATGGATTATTTTTTTTGTTTTATTATCATATTCAAATAAAATCCAATCGCCATTTAAATATCCATTATAAGATTTAATCCCGGATAGATTATCACTAATCGTAAACTGAATAGTTTTTAGATCGCTGATCCATTTATCCTGAATAGGTTTTGTAATTTTTATTACTGGCGCAATTGTATCTAAAACCAACCCGTACTGTCCCAATATTTTTGATTTCGAAGTAAAAACATCATTTTTTCTGGTAGTAGCATTATAACTTTTACTGTTGCCGGTTATTCTTCCAATAAAAAGTTTATCCCTTAAAGTTTCAGAATACGTGCTGTCCTTTATAGTAACAGTAAAATTTGAATGTACCGGAATAACATCTTCGTGAATATAGATACGATTGTTTTTTACATCAAAATTCAAATTAAAATCTTCATAAAAAGTTCCGGCAGGAAAAAAAACAGACATATTATCTTTTTCAAAATTTGAGTCTTTATTGTATTGGATGCGATATTTTGATGTGATGGGCTCTTCCTCTACAACCGGCACTTCTGAATCATATTCGACTGGAACGGTAACTGAATTCATGTTACCAAAATAATCAGAAACCTCAATTCTGTAAGTTGAAGCCAGATTAGGTTCAACCGGAATAATTCCACGAAGCGAATCAGTTTTTATAATACTGAGTGCAAAAGGCGTTTTCATAAATAACTTTTGCACACGCTGACCCGTTCTTTTATATCT
This sequence comes from Flavobacterium flavigenum, assembly GCF_027111255.2. NCBI lineage: Bacteria > Pseudomonadati > Bacteroidota > Flavobacteriia > Flavobacteriales > Flavobacteriaceae > Flavobacterium > Flavobacterium flavigenum. The sequence goes on from NZ_CP114285.2 coordinate 2,012,357, forward strand.
TGGGTAATCAATAAAGGCATTAATAAAACGCATCTCATCGAAAGAATAAGTGTTAAACTGATAATTGTATTTCGGATCTCCGTTTAAAAAACCAGTCACATTAAAAACTCCATTTCTGTTTTTTGAGACATCATCAAAATCGACAGCATTAATTCCGAAACCAATTTTCCCATTAGCTTTTACTTTGCCTGCCAGATATGTCCCGTCCTTTTGAAGCGAAAGATTCAATAATAAAGGCTGTTTAGACTGATTTACCGTTACATTGTCCATTGGATAAACAAACACACTGGAAATGGTTGGTTTTTTACTATCAGCTATATGCTGATCAAATCCAAAAAACATCGGATTTATTACAAATTCTGTTTTGGTATCACGAAACTCAAAGTGCAAATGCGGCCCTTCAGAAGAACCTGTATTTCCTGAAAGTGCAATTATTTGACCTTTGGTAACCGGGAGTTCATCCGGTTTAGGAAACATTTCAATTTCAAATGACTTTTCCTTATAGTGCGTTTTATGTATATATTCCTGAATTGGCCCTACTGCTGTCTGTAAATGCCCGTAAACCGTGGTAAAACCGTTTGGATGCGTGATATAGATACACTTTCCATTTCCAAAAGTTGAAATTTTTATTCTGGATACATATCCATCTGCAACAGCATACACATTCAATCCTTCCCTTTGATTGGTTTTTAAATCGAATCCAGCATGAAAATGATTAGGTCTCAACTCTCCAAAATTACCCGATAACTGCATCGGAATATCAAGCGGAGGACGAAAATAATCCTTAGGATATTGAACCTGTGCAAAAACAAAACTGTAAAAAAATAAAAAAAACGCAGAAAATTTCATAGGTAACATTTTTGCTAAGATAAAAATTAAGGAGGGAAAAACCGAAGGATAATCCCCAAAAATACAAATCACTGAATTTCATGAATTTGATTATTTTTAATGCAAAAAAATCGATAAAAAATTGCATTAATAAAAAGGAATATTAACTTTGTAGGATTAAGTAATGAATAGGATGTACAATGAGTGTAATTGCTGAAATAATTGATACTCTTGAATATAAAGTTGAAAAGCTTTTTGCAAAATCAAAAGCTTTAGAAAAAAACAATCAGGATCTTCGGTTAGAATTAAACAAAGCAGCGCAAATTATCCAGAAACAGTCTGAAGAAATTGAAGCTTTGAAGAAGCAATATGAAACACTTAAGATAGCCAATTCGTTGCTCGGCAGCGACAATAACAAGAGAGAGACAAAGCTTAAAATAAATTCATTAATTCGCGAAATTGATTACTGTATTGCACAACTATCAGACTAGTAAATATGGACGGAAAGCTTAAAATTAAAGTATCAGTTGCAGACCGGGTTTATCCGTTAACGGTTGAGCCTGCGCAGGAAGAAGGACTTAGAAGTGCTTCCAGAAAAATTGATGCCATGATTAAGCAATTCGAAGAAAATTACGCCGTTCGCGACAAACAAGATGTATTGGCTATGTGTGCCCTGCAATTTGCATCACAAGTAGAACAAAAACAAATTGATAATACTAACGATGCGCTTGAAACCATCGAAAGAATTAAAAGATTAAATTTGCTATTAGATCAATATCTCGAAAATTAACGTTCTTTACATAAACTAAGATACTGCCTACATTAGTTCACAATTGGTAAACTCAACACTAACAAATTAGAATGAGCAAATCGTCGCTACTATAGTATGCCATGCTTCGGCTTGGAAACTTGAACAGTGAGTTAGCTCAAAACTTGTCTTTACGAGTTTATTCAAGCAATTAATGTAGGCTTTTTTTATATAAAACCTTTAACAAACATGGACACTATAACGATCATTATTGGTATTGTAGGTATTGCAGCAGGTTTTGCAATAGCTAAAATTATCGAGAAAAGTAATATTTCTAACCTAATCAAAAATGCTAAAAAAGAAGCAGCTTCAATTTTAAAAGATGCCAATTTAGAAGCAGAAAACATTAAAAAAGACAAAATTCTTCAGGCAAAAGAAAAATTTATCGAATTAAAAGCAGAACACGAGCAAGTAATTTTGGCACGTGATAAAAAAGTTGCCGAAGTTGAAAAAAGAGTTCGTGATAAAGAGTCACAAGTTTCAAATGAATTATCTAAAGCTAAAAAAGTAAACGACGATTTTGAAGCAAAGACTCAGGAGTACAATAATAAAATTGAGCTTTTAGACAAAAAACAGGCTGAAGTTGACAAACTACACAAAAGTCAGTTACAGCAACTGGAAGTAATCTCAGGACTTTCTGCTGAAGAAGCAAAAGAACAATTAGTAGAAGGATTAAAAGCCGAAGCTAAAAGTAAAGCCATGTCTCACATTCAGGAAACTATTGAAGAGGCAAAACTTACAGCTCAGCAAGAAGCTAAAAAAATTATCATTAACACGATTCAACGTGTTGGAACTGAAGAAGCAGTAGAGAATTGTGTATCTGTATTCAATATTGAATCTGATGATGTTAAAGGTAGAATTATCGGTCGTGAAGGCCGTAACATTAGAGCTTTAGAAGCAGCTACAGGAGTGGAAATCATTGTTGATGATACACCAGAAGCCATTATCTTATCGTGTTTCGACCCAGTGCGTCGAGAGATTGCACGTTTATCATTACACAAACTGGTAACTGACGGACGTATTCACCCGGCAAGAATTGAAGAAGTTGTTGCTAAAACGGCTAAACAAATTGATGACGAAATTATCGAAGTAGGTAAACGTACTGTTATAGACTTAGGAATCCACGGTTTACACCCGGAATTAATCAAAGTTGTGGGTAGAATGAAATACCGTTCGTCTTACGGACAAAACTTATTACAACACTCCAGAGAAGTTTCTAAGCTTTGCGGTATAATGGCAGCCGAATTAGGCTTAAACGTAAAATTAGCCAAAAGAGCAGGTTTACTTCATGACATTGGTAAAGTTCCTGATACTGAAAGCGATTTACCTCACGCTTTATTAGGTATGCAATGGGCTGAGAAATACGGTGAAAAAGAAGAGGTTTGTAACGCCATTGGAGCTCACCACGACGAGATCGAAATGAAATCTTTATTATCACCAATTATTCAGGTTTGTGATGCGATTTCAGGAGCAAGACCAGGCGCAAGACGTCAGGTTTTGGATTCATACATCCAGCGTCTGAAAGATCTTGAAGATGTAGCTTACGGATTCAGCGGTGTTAAAAACGCTTATGCAATCCAGGCTGGTAGAGAACTTCGTGTGATTGTAGAAAGCGAGAAAGTTTCTGATGATAATGCAGCAAATCTTTCTTTCGAAATTTCACAAAAAATCCAAACTGAAATGACTTATCCTGGTCAGGTAAAAGTGACCGTAATCCGTGAAACCAGAGCAGTAAATATTGCTAAATAAATTCACAAAATATTTTCATAAAACTTCTCAGCAATGGGAAGTTTTTTTTTATTCCCTATTTGTAACTAATCTTAAAACAGCACAAATTATCTTCTGGGATGAAAAGTATGCATTACTTCTTTCAGAAAACTTCTGTCTAAATGAACATAGATTTCTGTGGTAGTTATAGATTCGTGACCAAGCATTAATTGTATAGAACGCAAATCAGCCCCATTTTCAAGTAAATGCGTAGCAAATGAATGTCTCAAAGTATGTGGACTAATATTTTTATTTAAACCTGCTTTTACTGCCAAATCTTTTATAATAGTAAAAACCATAGCCCGGGTTAACTGACTGCCTCTACGGTTTAAAAACAAGGTATCTTCATGACCTTTTTTAATATTCAGGTGACTCCTTATTTCTTTTTGATAAATCGTGATATATTTTTGCGTTAAATCGCCAATCGGAACAAAACGTTCTTTATTGCCTTTTCCAGTAATTTTGATAAATCCTTCTTCAAAAAAGAGATCTGAAATTTTTAAAGAAATCAATTCTGAAACCCGAAGTCCGCAACCGTACAAAGTTTCAAGCATCGCCCTATTCCTTTCGCCTTCATTTGAACTTAAATCTATTGCAGCTATCAATTTATCAATTTCTTCTACTGATAGCGTATCCGGAAGCTTACGCCCTGTTTTTGGCGTTTCAATCAGTTCCATGGGATTATCATTGCGGTAATCCTCAAAAACCAAATAATTAAAAAAGCTTTTTAAGCCTGAAATAATCCTGGCCTGCGAACGTGGATTAACTTCTTTTGAAACCGAATAAATAAACTGTTGTACTGTTTCATCTGAAATTTTTATTGGGGAAACCTCTATTTTGCCTGCTTCTAAAAAAAGATAGAGTCGTTCAATATCAAAACTATAATTTTCAATTGTATTTTTTGACAAACCTCTTTCTATTCGTAAATACGACTGATAATCTTTTATGTAAGTTTTCCAATTCATATTTACAAAGTAACATATTTTTGGGCATAAAAAAACCTTCCGGTTAGGGAAGGCTTCTTCAAACTTGATTAAGTAAATTTTACAAATAATCATCAATTTAATATTAAAAAAGAATTAACCATCATTTAAGAAGACCAAATAACTATGTTAGTAGGACCTTTTATCTGTAAATGCCTCCCTGCAAAATACATATAAGCTTCTAAATTACCAGAAGTCCCTGTACTCCATAAAATTTTTCCAGATTTAGACATTACAACAAAATTACCATTTGTTTGCATAACAGCATAAGCACCTGGATTTCCATATGTTTTTGTTTGCCATAAAATTAATCCCTTTTCATAAATTTGAAGATCTCCATCTTTTGTCATCTTCAAATAATAATCAAATCTCCTAAAATACTCTCCCGATTTTAAAATTTGACCCGGGAACAATTCAAGCTTATAAGGATTAACAACATCAGGAGGATACAATTTATTAGCTGAAACTTTATCTTCATCAGACAAAACAATATTCCAAGGGGAGGAATAACCATTCAAAGTTAAATAACTTGGAAAAGAATATAACATAATTGATTTCTCGTCAAAATTAGTATAATCTACATTATCCGGAGAAAATTTATCCAAAATATTGTGATCAACCTTTTCTTTATCCCATCCTGCTTGTGCATAGTAACTATAAACAACAGTAGTATTCCACTGAATTGGAGACGTAGGATTTTGATGCTCATGTGCAAATCCTAAAGCATGCCCAAACTCATGAATAATAACACGGCTAAATTCTGTCTCAGATGTATTATTATCAAACCATCCAAAATTCATTGATGGCGAATATCTACGGCTATTATTACCAATATTTGACCATGATCCTTCATCACCATTCCATTTAAAAGCAATTTTTATACTGGCAATTTCATTACTACCTACCCATTCGAATTTTAGATTTGAATATTTAAGCCACTCGCTGGCATATTGTTTAACCTTGTTCTGTAAATATTCATCTCCATTCAAAAATTTAATCCTAATGGTTTGCCCTGGCTCCCAATATGATCCCCTATAAGAGACCCTTCCAGTTGAACTTGCTTCATTTTCAGAATCTATTGTAGTACAAGATCTGAATGGCTCTATTACTTTATTAACATTTAAAGCAGGATTAGCATATTGTTCTGATTCAGTTGTACAGGACAACAAAACTGACAAACACAGTAAAGTAAGATATTTTTTCATCTTTTCATTTTATAGATTTGTGAAGCTATATAATTATTTTTTTTATTTATCATTCTTATAATAAAAATTTTAAATATAACTTGCTTATATATTAAAAAACCTTCCGGTTAGGGAAGGTTTTAAATATAAGCTTAATTACAAATTAGAATTTGTAAACAACACCTAAGTTGATTGAATCAAGATTAGCTCCTAAACCAAAAGTATTAGTTTTGTCAACTCCATCTCCACCATTATCGTTTGAAGTAAAGCCTAATCCAGCCCATGTAGCTTCGATAGCAAAGTTGCTAGATACGAAATAGCTTAAACCTAATCCTAAGTTTGCACCAATTTCATTAGCTTTAGCATCAGCTAATTTGTCATCAACACTACTGTAATCAACTCCTAATTCACCAAATAGAGAGAAATCAGAAGATGGTGTAAAATAGTATCTACCGAAAGCACCAACTGATAATCTTGCCTCGTCTCTAGTATCTGTAACTGCATTTTCAGCTTTGTCAGATCTGTATCCTAACCTACCACCGATAGCAATATTATCAGTAACAAAGAAACCAACTTTTGGAGCAATTTCAAATCCAGATTCTTTAACATCTCCTTCTTTTTCAGAATTAATTCCAACTGATCCAGAAATAAAAACATTACCTTTAGAAAATCCTTTTCCTGTAGAATCTTGTGCATTAGCAAATCCAAAAGCTAAAACAGCAACCATTGATAAAACAATTTTTTTCATTTTTTTTTTAAATTAAATTAAGTTAATTATGGGGCAAATCTATATCATTTGACATTAACGAACCAAACATTATTCTAAAAAAAACACTTCAATATGTTATAAAAATTCCTATTAAAACAAACAAAAAACTAACTGTCAAATAATTACATTTTTAAAAATCACTAAAAATAGTGAGAAAAAAAAAACGATTAATTATTAGTAAAATTCTTTCATTAGTGCAATTAATTAGCCTAGCAGGTTATAATGCTGAATGAAAAAATGGAAATATTGAAACTTAAGGTAGCAATAATTATAAATATTCTGAGTTTTTATTAATGTTACTTTGTACATCTAAAATCTTAAAATTAACATTATGAAAAAAGTATTTTTAGCAGTCATTTTGTTTCTTGGAACAGCTGCATCAATTCAGGCACAATTATTAAAAATAGGGGTTAAAGCAGGGGTTAACTTTGCAAATCAAACAGGGGATGCTTTTGATGCTCCAGAAGTGAACAAAGAAGGAATTACAAGTTATCATGCTGGTTTAGTAGCAGAGATTAAATTATTGGACAGATTTGCCGTTCAGCCAGAGCTTTTATATTCTACAACTGGTGCATCATATAAATTTAATGATGTGAGTGAAGATATTAAAAATGAATTAGGTTATTTATCTATTCCGGTAATGGCTAAATTTTATTTGAGTGATTCTTTTAGTCTTGAAGTTGGTCCGCAAGCTTCCTTTTTATTAAGTAAAAAAGATGATGTAAAACTGGGAGATCCCGAAACTTTCGAATTTGGTGTTAATGCCGGTCTAGGATTTAAAATAACTGAAAACTTCTTTATTCAGGGCCGCTATGGTTTAGGATTGACTGATGCATCAAGAAATGCAGATGTTAAAAACTCAACTATACAATTGTCTGCCGGATTTATGTTCTAAAAAAATAATATATCACATACTTTTACAAAACCGTTCTATTTATCTGGAGCGGTTTTTTTATTTTTACAATCTATTGTAAAATGGTTTCTGTAAAATATAAAATGAATCCTACTTACTCTAATCAAAATTAAAATTCCATTATGAAAATCGCTATTATCAACGGTCCAAATTTGAATTTATTAGGAAAACGTGAACCTGAAGTTTACGGAAGCCAGACATTTGAAGATTATTTTGAAACACTGAAACAAAAATTCCCCAATATTGAACTTTCGTATTACCAAAGTAATATTGAAGGCGAACTGATTGGAAAAATTCAGGAAGTGGGCTTTACATTTGATGGAATTATTTTAAATGCAGGGGCTTATACCCATACTTCAATAGGCCTGGGCGATGCGATGAAAGCTGTAACTACACCGGTTATTGAAGTTCATATTTCTAATACTTATGCGCGCGAGAGTTTCAGGCATCAATCGTATTTATCCGGAAATGCAAAAGGGGTTATTCTGGGTTTCGGATTAAAAAGTTACGAACTTGCTATTCAGTCATTCCTGTAAACAGTTATTTAACAAATAATTAATAAGCTCATTTTCGACTTATTTTATTTTTGTAAGAGAAACTTTTTACATGAAAAATTATACTTTATTTGCCTTCTTATTTTTTTCGATTTACAATTTCGCCCAAATCAAAGGAACGATTACTGATGACAAAGGGAATCCACTCCCCTTTGTTTCTGTTTTTGAAGAGAATACGTATTTTGGAACGACATCAAACGAGCAGGGAAACTATCAATTGAATGTAAAAGAACCCGGAAAAAACAAAATCATTTTTCAGTATCTGGGTTTCAAAACCCAAAAGCTTTCTGTGGCTTCAGATTCAAAAACTGTAATTCTGGATGTAAAAATGGCTGAAGAAAGCTTTACTTTGAATGAAGTCATTATTGATCCAAAAAACAATCCTGCAAACGCAATTATTAGAAGTGCTATTGCAAGCAAAAAGGAAAACTCAGAAAAAATTTCGAGATATACAGCCGACTTTTATTCGAAAGGAATGTTTAAAGTAAAAGATCTTCCTAAAAAAATCCTGGGACAGAAAGTCGATCTTGGCGAAGACATGGCATCTAATTTAGATTCAACAGGAACAGGCATTTTATATCTTTCTGAAACCCTTTCTAAAGTTACTTTTGAAAAACCGGATAAGCTAAAAGAAAAAATAATTGCTTCCAAAGTTTCCGGAAACAACAGAGGGTACAGCTACAATACCGCAGCCTTATCAACTTATGATTTTTATGACAATACATTAGATTTTAGTGTAAAACTCATCTCGCCAATTGCAGACAATGCTTTCAGTTATTACAAATATAAACTCGAAGGCACTTTTTTGGATGATAACAACCACCAGATTAACAAAATCAAAGTAATTCCTAAACGTGATAAAGAACCTGTTTTTGAAGGTTACATTTATATAGTTGATGATAGTTTTGCCATTTATGCAATAGACCTGGACATCAAAGGCTATAGAATGAAAAATGAATTTACCGAAGTAATGAGTTTAAAACAAAGCTTCAGTTATAATGTCGCGCATAAAATCTGGGCAAAAAATGCACAGACACTTTCCTTTAACGCCGGTTTTTTTGGAACCAAATTCTCTGGAAAATTTAATTACGTTTATTCTAATTATGAGTTTCCGGATACTTTTCAAAAGAAAACTTTCGGAAATGAAATTGTAGCTTTTGAAGCCAATGCCAACAAAAAGGATGACGCATTTTGGAATGAAATACGTCCAATTCCTTTGACTATAGAAGAGCGTAGTGATTATATCAAAAAAGATAGTTTACTTACAATTCGTAAATCCAGAAAATACACTGATTCTATTGATGCCAAAAACAACAAATTCAAAATTTGGGATATTTTAGCGGGTTATGATTACAAAAACACATTCAAAAAATATTCGTTTAATTATAAAGGTCTGCTGAATATCGCGTCTTTAAGCTTCAATACTGTTCAGGGATTTAATTTTGACTCTGGTTTTTCTTTCAGAAAATGGAACGAAGAAGAAGGAAAAAGCACCTCGATAAGCACAACTTTTAATTACGGTTTTTCAGATGAGCGTTTTCGGGTTACAGGAGAATTCAGCCATCGTTTCAACGCTATCAATTATGCCACAATTTGGGGCTCGGGAGGTGTAAAAACAATGCAGTTTAATAATTCTCAACCCATCACTAAACTTATCAATTCCATAAGTTCTTTATTCTTTAAAGATAATTATATGAAATTGTACAATTTAGAATTTGCACAAATCAATTATGGCGAGGATATTGCGAACGGAGTTAATCTGACCGGGCAAATTGGCTACGAACAGCGAAAGCCATTGTTCAACACTACTGATTATTCTTTTTTCAAAAAAGATGATTTTTACAGCTCCAATAATCCTTTAGCACCAAATGATTACACAACTCCTGCTTTTGAGACCCATCATTTATTTAAAACACTTATCACAACCAGAATTAATTTCGGAAATAAATACATTTCAAGACCAGACGGAAGATATAATTTCAAAAATGACAAATACCCAACAGTTTATTTAGCATTTGAAAAAGCCTTTGCTGCGAGCGAAAAAAAATATGAATTTGAAAGAATCGGCGCCTCTGTTCAATATGATTTAGCATTAGGAAACAAAGGAATTCTGGGAACAAATTTCAGGGCCGGAAAATTCTTCAACGCTGAAAATATTTCTTTTATAGATTACAGACATTTTAACGGAAACCAGACTCATATTGGCACAACAGACCGCTATTTAAATGTTTTCAATCTGATGCCTTACTATTCAAACAGTACAAACGACCGTTATTTTGAAATGCATCTGGAACACAATGACATGGGATTTGTGACCAATAAAATTCCTCTGATCAGTCTTTTAAAATCAACAATGAATATCGGATTTCACTCTTTGGCAATTCCGGATAGAAAGCCGTATTCTGAGTTTACCATTGGTTTAGACAATCTGGGATTTGGAAAATTTAAATTATTCAGGATTGATTACATTCATTCTTATCAGGGCGGTGTTCAGCAAAATGGCGTTGCATTTGGGTTGAAAATTTTGAATGTGTTGAATTAAGCTTTTTTAGCAGATTGGGGCGTTACCTACGGCCGGGCTGTCCGCTGTATCTTTTTATTTTTAAAGAAAAAACAAAAAGGATGCCGCTACCATCCCTAACGCATATTGTAAATTCAAATATTGTGATACTATTTTAATATCTAAAACAAATAAAAATCCGTTTTTAAAAAGGAACTTAAAAACGGATTTTTATTATATAACATTTACTGGATTCAATCCTGCCTCAACGTAAAAAAACTATAGAAAACTAAACAATATTAGTGACTTAGTATCTTTAATTATAATCATCTGGTTCTACATGAATCAAAACATGTCCTAATTCAGGGATTTGTTCCCTTAAGGTATCTTTTAATTTATGTGCCAGATCATGCCCCTCTTTTACTGAAATTTTTGCCGAAACTATAGCATGCAAATCAACGTGATATTTCATCCCGGCTTTACGGATAAAACATTTTTCGGTGCCTAAAATCCCTTTGACTGTTAGAGCCGTAACTCGAATCATTTCTACTAAATCATCGTTTAAATGCTCATCCATAATTTCACCAAGTGCAGGTCTGAAAATTTTATAGCTGTTGTAAAGAATAAAACTGGCTGCAAAAAGCGCAGCCCAGTCATCTGCAGACTCATATCCTTTTCCCATAAACAAAGCAAGTGAAATCCCTATAAATGCTGCAACAGATGTTATCGCATCACTTCGATGATGCCATGCATCGGCTGCTAAAGCACTACTATTAGTTTGTTTACTGCGTTTCATTACTAACCTAAAAGAGTATTCTTTCCAGATAATAATCGCACCCAAAACATACAATGTCCAGGATTTAGGCAAATCATGCGAAGTCTGGATATTGGCTATACTTTCATAACCAATAATTGTTGCTGATGTAATTAAAAACCCAACAACTAAAAACGTGATCAGCGGTTCTGCCCTGCCATGACCATAAGGATGATTTTCATCAGCCGGTTTATTCGAATATTTGATACCGAATAAAACTAGAAAAGACGAAAATATATCCGTAGTTGATTCGATCGCATCTGCAATCAGGGCATAAGAATTACCAAAAAAACCTGCGAAGCCTTTTATGAGGGCCAAGCAGGTGTTTCCGGCTATACTAAAGTATGTAGCTTTTATAGCTTTTTGTTCGTTTGTCATTCCGACTATTTTTTTTCGCCACGACCCGAGCGATAGCGAACGGGCGAAGCAATTCACAAATTACACGAAAATTAGCTTTGTGTTTTATTTACTATTTTTTAAAATTAAATTATAATTCAATTTCAAAAAATAAAAATTATTGAAATTCGTTTAATTCGTGGCTAAATTTTTATGCTCTCACAATTTTTGCTCCAATTGCTCTTAAACGCTCATCGATGCGCTCGTATCCGCGATCGATTTGTTCAATATTTTGAATTGTACTGGTTCCTTTTGCAGAAAGGGCCGCAATCAACAATGAGATTCCTGCACGAATATCAGGAGAAGACATTGTCGTTGCTTTCAGCTGAGATTCGAAATTATGTCCCATAACCACAGCTCTGTGCGGATCACATAACATAATTTTTGCTCCCATATCAATTAGTTTATCCACGAAGAATAAACGGCTTTCAAACATTTTCTGATGAATTAAAACATCTCCTTTTGCCTGTGTTGCCACAACTAAAACGATACTTAATAAGTCAGGCGTAAATCCTGGCCATGGCGCATCCGCAATAGTTAAGATAGAACCGTCGATATCTGTTTTTACTTCATATCCGTCTTTGTGAGCAGGAATATAAATATCGTCATTACGTTTTTCAATGGTAATACCCAGTTTTCTGAAAGTATTCGGAATCAAACCTAAATTTTCCCAGCTTACATTTTTGATAGTGATTTCACTTTTTGTCATAGCGGCAAGACCAATCCAGGAACCGATTTCAATCATATCAGGAAGAATTCTGTGTTCGCATCCTCCAAGGCTTTCAACACCTTCGATGGTCAATAAGTTTGAACCCAATCCGGTGATTTTAGCTCCCATCGAATTCAACATTTTACATAATTGTTGTAAGTAAGGCTCGCAGGCAGCATTATAAACAGTTGTTTTTCCTTTAGCCAGAACAGCAGCCATTACGATGTTTGCTGTACCCGTTACAGACGCTTCGTCTAAAAGCATATCTGTACCCTGAAGCCCTTCTTCCGGAGTTTCTACTCCGTAAAAGTGGTCTTCCCTGTTATATCTGAATTTTGCTCCAAGGTTAATAAAACCTTCAAAATGTGTATCTAATCTGCGACGGCCAATTTTATCACCTCCAGGTTTTGGAATATATCCTTTTCCAAAACGGGCCAAAAGCGGACCTACAATCATAATAGAACCACGAAGTGCTCCACCCTCTTTTTTAAAAGCTTCTGTTTCTAAATACCCAACATTAACCTCATCTGCCTGAAATGTTATCGAACCTGGCTCATTACGTTGGATTTTCACCCCTAAATTACCCAGCAAAGTAATTAATTTATTGATGTCTATAATATCAGGAATGTTATTAATTTTTACCTTCTCTCCTGTTAAAAGCACAGCACATAAAATTTGTAATGCCTCATTTTTTGCTCCTTGCGGAGTGATTTCTCCTTTTAGAGGAGTTCCTCCTTCGATTTTAAAAATTCCCATAGATTTCTTTTAGGTTCTAAGGTTCTGAGATTCTGAGTTTCTGAGCCAAAAATATTAGTATTTTAGCTCCTTAGCATCTTAGCCCTCTTTTATTTCTGATTGTTATTTTTCTGAAAAGGTTTTTTACCGCCTTTATTGTTTTTATTATTTTGAATTTTTGGCTGTCCGGGCTGAGAAATTTTATTCGACATACGTTTGTTGGTACGCATCAAATCAGTTGTATTTAAAAGCTCCTCTGTACTTTGCAATAAATTGATTTTTCCACCGGAAAGTTCATATAAATGTTCAAAGATCACATCGTCTTTTACTGTGTCTTTGTTCCAGCTTAAGAAAGATTTTTTCATGTGATTGGCAATCACCATCACCAAAGCATTTTTCATTTCGCCCTCCTCCCACTTATTAGCAACATCAATCATGTACTTAATGTTATTGCCGTAAAACCTGTACTTAGGGAAGTTTTGCGGATATTGCAAAACATCAGGTTTTAACTGTAACACATCACGTGAAGGAATTGGATACGGTGACTCAACATTTAATTTAAAATCAGACATAATAAAAAGCTGATCCCATAATTTATGTTGAAAATCCGGCACATCACGCAAATGAGGATTCAGGCTTCCCATTACCTGAATGATGTATTTTGCCGCTTTGTTACGCGTTTCATCATCTTCAATCATAGTCGCCTGATCAATCAGTTTTTGCAAATGACGACCATATTCGGGAATAAGTAAACGTTGTCTTTCAGAATTGTATTCTAAATTAAAAACAACGTCGTTTGCGTTTTCTTTTTTATATTTTTCGACCATAATTTATAATGAAACTATACCTTCTATCGTAGAAACTTCTTTGTATTTGCCAATTACTTCATCAGCACTATCCATCGTTACATCTATAGAAACACTGGTAAATTTACCTGTTTTAGATTTTGTTGTTTTGATAACCGCACCCATTCTGTCAAAAGCTTTTTCAACGCGCTCCACATTATCGGCTACAGAAGGGACTATAAATTTATATAAATATTCTGCAGGCCAGGTGTTTGAATTATCCAGCTCAACCTTTAATCTTTCGTAAAATTCGGCGGTGTTTTTTTCTTTATCGTTCTCCATTCGTAATTAAAAATAAACGCAAATATACGGTTTTGGTTTTAGATATTTTAAATTGGAAAAAGATATTAAAGCGTTGTATATTTTTGAAATGAAATACACTATTTAGAATACTTAATTTTTCAAAGTTTTTTAAAATACAAAATCAACATTCAATATTTATATCTATGTTTTATTATTTTGTTGCGGGTTTCAATATATAAAGATTACTACCAAAAATAATTACCCCAAGTTTAAAAAAATGCAAAATCTTTCGGTTTCGATAAATAATCTTTTTAATTATAAATAACTTTAGGTAAATTTGCGCTTTATTTTTAGAATAGTGCAAAAAGAAATCATAGTTCTCCTTGGCGGTCCTGGCACAGGAAAATCTACGCTAATAAACGAATTAGTCGCTCGTGGCTATTGCTGTTACCCTGAAATTTCCAGACAAGTTACTCTCGAAGCGCAACAGCGCGGCATTGACCAATTATTTCTGGAACAGCCTTTATTGTTTAGCGAAATGCTGCTTGAAGGTCGTATTGAACAATTCAAAAATGCGTTGCAAGAACCTGACAATGTAGTTTTTATAGACCGCGGAATCCCTGACGTTGTTGCTTATATGGACTATATTGGTGATGTCTATCCCGAACATTTCACTAAAGCCTGCGAGGATTTCAAATACTCCAAAACATTTATTTTACCGCCCTGGGAAGAAATTTACGAAAGCGACACAGAACGTTACGAGAATTTCGAACAGGCACTGAAAATACAAAAACATCTTATTGAGACTTACAAAAGGTATGGTTATGATTTAATTGAAGTCCCGAAAGACACAGTTGAAAACAGAATTCTTTATATATTAGACAAAATTTAGCAGCCAGATTTAAAGTTGCAAAACTAGAAACTGATTTCTAAATTTTTTAACTTTAATACTTTGGTCATGCAGGAAGCACAGGATATTCTTTTAAAATACTGGAAACATACCAGTTTCCGACCGCTGCAAAAAGAAATTATTGATTCGGTTTTAGAAGGCCACGATACTTTTGCACTGCTTCCCACAGGTGGAGGAAAATCGATTTGTTTTCAGGTTCCCGCAATGATGCAGCCAGGTATCTGCCTTGTTGTTTCACCTTTGATTGCACTAATGAAAGATCAGGTAGCGAATTTACAAAAGCGGGATATTAAAGCGATAGCACTTACAGGCGGAATTCATGCTGAAGAAATTATCGATCTTCTTGACAACTGCCAATATGGAAATTATAAATTTTTATACCTCTCTCCTGAGCGTTTGCAGTCTGACTGGATTTTGGAACGCATTAAAAACCTTCCGATAAATTTAATTGCAATTGATGAAGCACATTGTGTTTCGCAGTGGGGACATGATTTTCGTCCTGCTTACCTGAAAATTTCAGAGCTTAAAAAACACTTTCCCAAAATTCCCTTTCTTGCTTTAACTGCTACAGCAACCCCAAGGATCATTGAAGATATTAAAACTGAATTAGGCTTAAAGGAACCTAATTTTTTCCAACAATCATTTGAAAGAAAAAATATAGCGTACATGGTTTTCGAAATTGAAGACAAATTGTACCGGGTTGAACAAATTTTAAAGAAAAACCCACAACCGTCCATAATATATGTACGAAACAGAAAATCCTGTTTAAACATATCAACCCAATTACAATCGTTAGGATTTCGTGCTACTTATTATCACGGTGGACTTTCTGCCAAAGAAAAAGACAAAAACATGCAATTATGGATGTCTGAACAAGCGCAGGTCATTGTTGCCACAAATGCTTTTGGAATGGGGATCGACAAAGACAACGTAAAAACGGTCATTCACACACAGCTGCCTGAAAACTTAGAAAATTATTACCAGGAATCCGGAAGAGCGGGACGAAATGGAGAAAAAGCTTTCTCTATTTTACTTTATAATAATTCTGATGCAAATCAGACAGAACAGCAGTTTTTAAGTGTTTTGCCAGACAAAAAGTTCTTAAAAACCATGTTTATAAAGCTTTGCAATTATTTTCAGATTGCTTATGGTGAAGGACTAGATGATTCTTTTTCTTTTAAATTAAACCATTTTTGCGATAAATATGATTTCCCTACATTAAAAACATACAACTCACTACAGTTTTTAAATCAACAAGGAATCATTACGCTTTCTCAGGAGTTTTCAGAGAAGATTACGATGCAGTTTTTAATCGAATCGAAAGAAGTGATCCGGTATATGAGCCTGAATCCAAATGACGAAGAAATCATTTTGGCAATTTTGAGAACGTATCCCGGAATTTACGAAATGAAAACACCCTTTAATCTTTCACTGATTGCTAAAAAATCACATCATACAGAAGAAGAGGTTTTGGCTGTTTTAGAAAAGCTGAAAGAAAAAGAAATCATCGAATACAAATCAAAAAATAATGATGCTACCATTTTATTCAATGAAGTCCGGGAAGATGATCTTACTATAAACAGGGTTTCAAAATATCTGGAAAAACAGAATCAGCTAAAAAAAGAACAATTACTATCTGTCCTGCATTATATAAAAGAAAATAAAACCTGCAAAAACAGATTGGTTTTAGATTATTTTGGAGAAGAAACTATGGAAAATTGCGGGGTGTGCTCCTATTGCATTACTCAAAAAGGAAAAATCACAGAAGCCGATTCAATTGCTGATAAAATCCTGCATTTATTGAAAACAACTGCATTAACTTCGCGGGAAATTCAAAATAAGATAAAACTGGATACAAAAGATGTTTTATCAGCCATCCAGCAATTATTAGAAAACAATCATATCGTTATTTTGACGAACAATAAATACACTTTAAAAACCTAATGGAAAAATTACGAATTATATTTATGGGAACTCCCGAATTTGCAGTTGGCATTCTGGACACCATTCTTAAAAACAATTATGAAGTTGCCGGCGTTATTACAGCAGCAGACAAACCAGCTGGACGCGGACAAAAAATAAAATATTCAGCAGTAAAAGAATATGCACTGGCCAACAACCTTACATTATTACAGCCAACCAATTTAAAAGACAAAGACTTTTTAGCCGAGTTAAAAGCGCTGAATGCCAATTTGCAGATAGTAGTTGCTTTTAGAATGCTTCCAAAAGTAGTCTGGGAAATGCCACAATTTGGAACTTTTAATCTTCATGCATCCCTATTACCAAATTATCGCGGCGCAGCGCCAATAAACTGGGCTATCATTAATGGAGAAACAAAAACAGGTGTTACTACTTTTTTTATAGATGATAAAATTGACACAGGCGCAATGATTTTAAACTCAGAGATTGCTATTGAGCCGGAAGAAAATGCGGGACAATTACATGACCGATTAATGCATTTAGGAAGCAAAACTGTTATTGACACCTTAAAAGTGATTGAAAACGGAAATGTAAGCACCACCATCCAGGAAGATAGTGACGATATTAAAACAGCCTATAAATTAAATAAAGAAAACTGCAAAATAGACTGGACAAAGTCCGGAATCGAAATAAACAATCTGATACGCGGGTTAAGTCCATATCCTGCATCCTGGTGTTTTCTGAAAGACAAAAATGAAGAAATAAGTATCAAAATATATGAAGCAAAACTGGTTTCAGAAGCACATTCACTAGAATCCGGCAAACTGATTTCCGGCAAAAAAGAGCTAAAAGTTGCAGTTAAGGATGGTTTTTTACAGTTAGTGAGCTTACAATTACCGGGCAAAAAAAGGATGCAGGTAGCAGAATTATTAAATGGAGTATCTTTTTCTGAGGATGCAAAACTTTATTAATACCAACAAAACAAGGCACTCTAACTGTGTTTAGCGATAAAATACTTTGTTTTATGAACAAAAAAAACAAGTTATTAACATTTTTTGCTAAAATTAAAGAAATCACTTGCAAGGAACGGATTTCCTATTAAATTTGTGTATTAACAATTTTTTTTAACCAACAATTAATAACTAATTATTATGAACAAATCAGAATTAATCGATGCTATCGCTGCTGATGCAGGAATTACAAAAGCTGCGGCGAAATTAGCTTTAGAGTCTTTTTTAGGTAATGTAGGTACTACTTTGAAAAAAGGTGGAAGAATTTCATTAGTAGGATTTGGATCTTGGTCAGTATCTGCAAGAGCTGCAAGAGACGGTAGAAACCCACAAACTGGAAAAACTATCAAAATTGCTGCTAAGAATGTTGTAAAATTCAAAGCTGGAGCTGAATTAGAAGCAGCTGTAAACTAAGTAAGAAAGTTCCTTACACATATAATATAATTAAAACCCTCATTTTTGAGGGTTTTTTTTTACACTTTGACGATTTTATTGGGTTTTTAAATATTTTATGAGTAAATTTAATAAAAATTGTAGCCGTATGATTTCAGAAAAATTAAAAAAAGGACACCTGCTTATTGCCGAGCCTTCAATAATTGGAGATTTATCATTTAACAGATCGGTAATTTTATTAGCAGACCATAACAAAGAAGGATCAATAGGTTTTATCATTAATAAGCCGTTAAAATACACTATTAATGACTTAATACCTGAAATTGATGCGAATTTCAAAATATACAATGGGGGGCCTGTAGAGCAGGATAACCTATATTTTATTCACAACATCCCTGAATTAATCCCAAATAGTGTCGAAATCTCTAATGGAATTTATTGGGGTGGTGATTTTGAATCGACTAAAGACTTAATAAACGACGGATCCATTCACAAAAACAACATTCGTTTTTTCTTAGGTTATACAGGTTGGGACGAAAATCAGCTTGAGAATGAAATGCAGGGGAATTCATGGATCATAACCGATAATACTTATAAAAACAAAATTATCGGAAAATCTGCCACTCATTTTTGGAAAGAGCAAATTATGGAGCTTGGAGGCGATTACCTCATCTGGTCAAATGCACCAGAGAATCCATATCTGAATTAATTTTCAGAAATGGATTCATTCAGTTTTTGCACCAATACATGAGCAAAATCATTTGCAAACTCTTTTTTTCGGTATTTTGTTATCGGTTGAATCCCGGTAATTACATTTGTCAGAAATAATTCATCTGCTTTCTGAAGATCGAATGGTGAAATTATTTCTTCGAGTACTTCTATGCCTTCTATTTTTTTTGCTAATGCTAAAATTTGTTTACGCATAACACCATTCAAACAACCCTCGGAAACTGGTGGAGTGATCAGTTTTTTACCTGTAAGCATAAATAAATTTCCCTGTAGTACCTCAACAACATTTTTAGTATCATTAAGCAAAATACAGTTGTCTAAAGCGTTCTCATAGGCAAAAATACTTCCGGTAACATTGATCAGCTTATTAGTTGTTTTAATCGACGACAATAACTGTTTATTCACATAGAAGTCTTTATACAAATCAACTTCATATGCAGCAGTATTTAAAGTATAATCGACACTTTCAAGAGGTGTTGCATGAATTAAATAAGAAACTAAATTTGTTTTTGGCAAATACAATCCTCCGTCATTTCTAAAAACCGTTATTCTTGCTCTTGCCGATGCAGCGATGCCCATTTCATTAACAAGATTCAAAACCTGTTCTTCAAAATATTCCATAGTGAAATCCATTGGGATCTCCATTCTCACCACACGCATAGAAGCCATTAACCTGAAATAATGATCTTCCAGAAACAAGACCCTGTTATTTACTATTTTCAGGGTTTCAAAAACACCATCGCCATACAAGAATGCACGATTTTGTGTTAGTATATTTTCTTCCTGTGCAATGTTTCCGTTAAAATTGATCATAAAAAAACCCTGAATTTTGTTCAGGGCAAATATAAGGCATAAAATAGACTTTTTCTAAACAGAACCTATAAGATGTTTCAGATCTGAAATCTGATTCTCCCACAATTGTTTAGCCTCTCCTATTTCTTCTTTTTCCGCAAAATCAATCACCATTAATGAAACATCTTTGGTTAATTCATCTACCAAAATATGCAATTCAAAGAAATACTCTGTGTCTTTACTGGACTCATCGACCCATTTAAACTTTACTTTTTCACCGGTTTTTTTAGATGCAAGACGCGCTTTTTCCTGCGAATCATTCCATATAAAAGTAAAAAACTCACCTCTTGAATTTACATTGTCTGCAAACCATTCTGATAAGCCTGACGGCGTTGATATATATTGGTATAATAACTGTGGCGACGAATTGATTGGAAACTCTATTTCGTAACGTATTTTTGAATCCATGTGATACATTTAATTTTTTCGAAATATAAGAATATCTGTCCAAAAACAATGCATTTTTAAAAATATTTTTTTTTCTTGATTTTATACTTGTAAGCTTTAATATTATTTCTATATTTGCACCCGCAATCAGGAACACATTTAGATTGCAGTCCAGGCGAGGTAGCTCAGTTGGTTAGAGCGCAGGATTCATAACCCTGAGGTCGAGAGTTCAAATCTCTCTCTCGCTACTTGAAACAAAAGGATTTACGAATTTTCGTAAATCCTTTTTTTATTGGAGTGACTTTTAAGAGTGACTTTTTACGTACCAAACACTCTAATTTTCAACGTCGCTTCTTCTAAAGCAGAGAGAACAGTACTGTCAATATAATGGTCTTTTAAAATTTTTTCACCACTATGTGAAGTTAGCAGACCAGTATTTTTTCCCATTGCTCGATGCATCCAAGTAATATATGTCTTTCTTAAATTTTTCAGACTAACATCTTTCTGTATCCCTGATTCTTTTACATAATGAGAAAATGACTTAGACAAAGCGTCCATTATTGTTTTTGTTTTCACATTTCTTTCTGGAAGTAAAATATAATCGTCTGTATTTTTCTTTGCTTCATACCCCATCTCTAATAATAATTCAAATAAATCATCATTGATTGGTACAAACTTATTATACTGCTCCGTTCTTCTTATCCTGTTAACCTTTTTATTAGCAATTTTAAAAAATTTAACACCTTCAATTGTAACCAACATATCACACCACCTCAACTCAACAACATCTTCACGTCTGCCACCAGTCAACAAGAATAGCTTAAAACCATGAACTAAATACGGCTTATACATGTTTTTCCTTTCACCCTTACCTCCAAGAATCTGAAATTGATTAACAACACCAATAGAATCAATAACAGTTTTAAACTCTTCTTTTGTCAAAGTCGTTACATCTTGCATTATTACCGACTTTGATTCATACACCGCAAATTGATTCTTCATCACTATCTCCTCAACATCAATCAAAAAAGAAAAAAAAGCTTTCAAAGCTCCCATGCATTTATTGAATGATTTAGCACCATAATGATTTTCTGCCCATAGATAAAACCGAGCAACATCATTTTGATTTACATCAATTATCCTTGTCGTCAATAGATTCCTTTCTTCCATTAAATTATCCAAAAAGTATTTACAATATCTCATGCACTCTTTTTGATATTCTAATGACACATTTTTTACTTTATGAGCATATTTATGTTGCCCTGCTAAATAGCGTTGATATTGAATTACCGAATCTAAAATCGAATAATCATTTCCTTCCTCTTTCACAATTCTCCTTTCATAATTAGAGCTTTTCAATTCATTTTCAAAATCAATAGCTTCCTTAACTGCTTCATTATAACTTTTAGAAGATAAAACCTTTGTTCTCTTCTTTCCATCTCCACCAACAACATGTATTTTAACCTTGTATCTATGCACATCATAATGATTGCAAGCAGGATTATCTCTTTTGCATTTATGACAATATATCTTCATCCCTTTATGAGGATTTTTAGGTAATTTTAATTTAGTCATTTAGAATATTTTTTATAAAGTTCATTTTCAATGTTGTTTGATAATTTAATTTTAGTTGTAGGTTTTGAAGTTTCTTCACCTGAAAGACTATGAATTACCATCTCACAGACAGATTCATCTTTAGATATTTTTCGATACAATTCAATCCAATCATTAGGATACTGTTTTTTCAATTCCATTACCTTGACTTTATCAATTGCGCAATCAACATCAATTTCATATACATATGGCTTTCCCATTTTATGAATTGTAATATCCTTCGAGATTAACCACTTTTTAATAGCATCGTAATCTTTTAGATTTATTCTCTCCCCTACTTGGACAAAATTTAAAGTTGGTAAGTGATAAAAGTAAAAGAAGAGATTAATCATGTTTTCTGTATTTTCATTATTATAGTGCAAATGTAGCGTTTTTAAAGAAATAAACAAAGTTAAAATCATTTTTTTTATGAATTTACAGATTCAATAAAAATCAAAACACTAATAATCAAACACATAAAAAAAATTAAAACATTAAAATTCTGTATTTTCATAAAAAATGTGAAAATAAAATTGTTTAATTAAAAAATAATGCTACCTTTGCATTGTTAATATGAAAATACAGAAAGCATGAATGAAAATAATAATGACTTGATATGGACATCCGAAAACTTAGTAATGTTTGGAATGTGGCTGGTTAAAAAAGGAGAGCATGGATATGGGTTACTTTGCATTCACGGTTCCTGTTTAGGACTAAAAATAGGAACATTACTAAAGTTGAAATGGAATGACTTTATTGAAGAATATAATGAGGAGTGCAAATTTTATCTTGAAATCGTCGATGATAAAAAATCGAAAATTGACACTTATCGATTAAGTAAGTTTCTTATGCGTTATACAAAATGGGCATATAAAAACGATTTTAACGACGAAAATAGGACAATAGAATCTCTAATCTATATCAACTGTAAAACTGGAAAATCACTTACTACTTCAAGCTTAAATAGAGAATTGAACAAATTCTACCAGGAATTTAGGTCAGAAGTGTATTCCACAACATTCCTAGACCTAAAACTCAGAGAACTAAAAACAAATTCATTTGAGATTGCTTGGGCAAGAGATTTCGTAACAAAATATAACTGCACAAAAAAGGCTTTTATTATCGTATCTAAGCATATGGGGCATAGAACTGTTAACGACACAATAAATCTTTTAGAAATTGAACCAAATGACGACATTGTGATTACCTATGACCTGTTCAACCCAAGCACAAAAGAAGAATCCGAAATTGAGCAAATATTTTCTAACAAAGAAAAGTTAAAACAATATTTGTTAAGCCAGAACATATCAACGACCACTCTTGAATTCATGAAACTTCGTGATAAGTCGAAGGACGAATAAAGCCTAGAAAAAACTTCACTTTAAAACATTAAAAAAAAATCCATCTAGAATGGACAGGAAGAAAACTGCCTTAACTTAAAATTTATAAATATGAAAAACAATGTATTCTATCACATTTCACCAATCGAAAACAAAGATTCCATCTTAAAAAATGGGTTAATTTCTACATCATCCGAAATATTTGTTTGCAACGAATTTAATCAATTAAGAAGAATCGCACATGGTCAATTAGGCATCTCAGAGTATTCAATTTTTAAAATTCCTTCATCAAACATTACAGGCGAAATTTTGAATGATGACGTCGCAGAATTTGGAGCACAATATCAGTTCATCGTAAAACAAGATATAATTGAAAGCAAATGCATTTCGCACGTTGAAGATGTTAAGTGGCATCCTTGTGATTTAGCAGAAGTAAACAATCGAGAATTCGCATCATTTCTAGGCATGGACGTAGATAAACTCATGCAAGAAATGGTTCAACACAACAAAGAATGGTGCGAACACTTTAATAAAAAATACAACCTAAATATAGATTATGTGCCACTCAACATGGAGGGGGTGAACGGAATTGGGGGTGGCAATTTGGAGTGAAAACTTTTTGAGGAGTTGAGATATTCTTTCTCCTCAAGCGTATAAGTCTGAAAAAAATCTCTCTATCGTTGAAGTAAGTTCTTTGAAATATTGAAAACAAAAAAATCTTCTCGTTGAAGTAAACTTTCTCTAACTGTTGAAAACAAAAATCTTTTCGTTGAAGTAAAGTTTCTTTAAACATTGAAAATGAAAAACTAAATAATAACAATTCAACCAATAATTAATTTCAAAATAAAAACTAATGAAACTTTCTAAATATCAGTAATGTAATTTATTATATTTTTCTTTTTCTTATTTCTATTCTTATTTTAATATAAGCAGTAGTATAATAGAAAGAGCTTAATTCAGCATACCCCTGTTTCTACCTCAACATACCTATGTTCATTTAGCAACAGGAGAATGTTTAAAAAACAACATACCCTACTGAAAAAACAGCACCAACCTGCTGAAAAAAAATTAAACAAATAATAACTTAAAAAAAATAATATGAACGAAAATCAAGACCAAAACTTCGTAAAAGTAAATTACAATTTACTAGCAAGCCCAAAACTAAACTCAACCCAAAAACTATTTTTATCCTATATAATTGGATGGCAAAACAATAATAAAATCTGTTTCGAAACCAACAGAAACCTAGCATTAAGATTTGGTAAAAAATATGGCGGAATCAGGTCAGTCATTAAAGACTTAAATACTTTTGACTTTTTCAAATCTAAAAGCAAAGACTATGATGAAACAAC
Source organism: Flavobacterium flavigenum (assembly GCF_027111255.2). Lineage (NCBI taxonomy): Bacteria > Pseudomonadati > Bacteroidota > Flavobacteriia > Flavobacteriales > Flavobacteriaceae > Flavobacterium > Flavobacterium flavigenum. The sequence continues at coordinate 2,036,891 of NZ_CP114285.2, forward strand.
CCGCACATCAGGACATGAAATTACTGTCAATATTGACAAGCTGGAAAAATTTTTAAGTACCGAAAAACCAATAGTAGAACCTACCTCAACGGAAGAACAATCAAATAATGAAGACAATTCAAATTTACCCGAAGCAGGAAAAATTGATGAATGCGAATTTGAACAATTTCCAACATATGACCTTGATGACATAGTTGATTTAACTAAAATATTAAAAATATTAGATTTCAATGAATCTGACATAAATCAGTTCATACAACATTTTCAAACCCAACAAGTAACATTCGATTCATTTACAGATTATTTTATTTCTCTCAAAATAGAGAACAAAACTAAAGGTTATAAAGGAATTATCATTTCAAATACACAAGCAGAACAGTTAGAAAAAATGTTCTCAAAAGACTAATTTACAAAAGACGGATATCCTACCCCTACAACAGTACCTTATGCGTAATTTTTAACTCGTTTAACTACACTTATACAATCTAGATGCTCCTGCAACAGTTCCATGGGGCATCAAAGATTGAAAGAGTCGCTCTACATTAAAGAACGCCTCCCTACCTCCCTGTTTTTCAACAACTAAGAAGTTTTAACAGCAGAGTTATCGCCCTCGAAAATTAGCTTAAAATATCATTAAATATCAAACACTCGAACTGCCGTTCAAAATTTTTTTTTATAATTTTTCCCAAGGTTTTATTCGAACTGATATTTATACATAAAGAAGTCATGACAAAAAGAATCTTACTCAAACCATCACAGATGCGAATGCTAATAGACAAAATAGGAGTTCCTCCTTGTTGTAAATCATTGTCAGCAAACGGAGCAACAATAAATGTTATTTACTATAAGAAAGAAAAATAAAAGCCACAAATTGTGGCTTTTAAATCAATTTACTTATTGAGGAAAATATCTAGAGTAAGTACTTGTATCTCCTGTATTGTTTTGCACCAACACCATTTCTGTATCTGTGATGGATTTTATTGTGTAAACAATTGGAATATAAGGTAGATAAACTTTCTTTGTAATAGTTAGAGTATTCTTGTCGATTTCCCATGTACCAGAAGTAATAGACCCTAAACCGTATCGACTGTAAAATTTGAATACACCCTCTGATAAAAAATAATTAACTCCTAAGTAATCTTTATCATCGTAATTACCATCATTAGTCCTGCTTTTTAAAGCCCAACCCCATTTCATCTCTCCCATCAATAATGATTTATTATTGGGAACGGCTGGAGTATTCGGTACAGTTGGAGTTACTGGAGTATTGGATGTATTATCAGTATTATTATCTTCGGTCATGGAATCACTTGAGCATCCTGTAGACAGTGAAACGATAAATAAAACGACAGCAACGATATGTAGTATTTTTTTCATAAATTTTATTTAATTTTTAATATTTTAAAATGTTGTACACTTAATCAATATTCCCAATTTTTTTCGAGATTGCCAGTATGATATTCACCTTCAGCAGTATTATTGTCTTTAAAATAAAGTCTGTTTTCACCATCATTACCTTTTTCAAACCAAAACCTTCCGTAATTACAATACCCCAAATCTCTATACTTGTTCTGATTAGAATCTATTTGAACACTCCCAATTGACAGAGTTACTGGGGTTTGCTCATTCCATTTATCAGTAATATTATCTGATGCACGTCCATTATCAGACATCAGGAGATTTGATTTCCAACATCTTATTTCCGTTTCGGTTATCTGAAACCTATAATATGTTATCAAACCACCTCTACTAACAATTTCATCGTGCCATTTTCCTTGAATGAACCTTTTGACACTTTCAGTAGAATCAATATTGCCCCCTTCTTTATAACTTTTCAAGCCATAGGCAAAGGCTAAAAAAAAGATTGAAAAGATAAAAAATGTAGTAGGGTTAAAGATTTTTTTCATTTTACTAATTTTTAAGATTAGATACAAACATATAAAAAATACTCCACATATAGAGTATCCATATATGGAGTAAATAAATATGGAGATTTTAGCTTGATTTGCTTTATAAAAAAGTAAAGAAATGGCTTCAAAAAATGACACGGAAATTAAGACAGGTACAAAAATTGAAGAATCAATCTACTTAAAAAAAATAGGCGCCAGATTAAGATATTTCCGAAAAAAGGCAGGCTACACTAACTCAGATGACTTTGCATACGACAATAACATAAGCCGACCTCAATATGGAAAATATGAAGCTGGTGCAAATATCCAATTAAACACATTGATTAAGATTTTAAAATTAATGAATGTTTCACTAGAAGAATTTTTTCAAGGCTTCAACGAATATTAATATTGTACCTTTTTAAGATTATACCTTATCGTAAATACAATTTTAATTAAAATCTAAACAGTTTTGTTGACTTTTGATTGTGTCAAAAATAACCACCCTAAAATTAACACATTTTGATAAAATTCACTACCTTTGTTTTAACAAAAACAAAGAACCATGAAAACTGCAAAATATATTAGAGTTAGTACAACAGAACAAAACATCGATAGACAAACAACTTCTACTCACAAACAATATGTTGACAAGTGTAGTGGTTCGATTCCATTTAACGAACGTCCGAGTGCTATAAAATTATTAAAGGATATATCCAATAAAAAAATTGACACTTTGATTGTGCATTCTATTTGCAGATTAGGAAGAAATGCCTACGACATTCAAACTGTCTTGAACACATTAAGCAACCTCAATATAAATGTATATGTTGAAAATATCGGTTTATATTCTATGATTCAAAATAAACCTAACTCCATTTTCAAAATGATAACTGATGTTTTAAGTAATGTAGCAGAAATGGAAAGAGCATCTTTATTGGAAAGACAAAAAGAAGGAATCTTAATTGCGAAAGCTAAAGGAACTTACAAAGGAAGACAATTAAATACTAATGAATCTCCTCAACAGTTCTTATCAAAGTACAATCAATCCCATTTAGAACTGATTAAAGATAAAAACTATTCTATTAGAAAACTTGCTTCAATTACTAATTTATCAAATAATACAATAGTTAAAATTAGAAAAATGTTATCGTAAATAAATTTCAGCATTCGATATTGTAAGAAAAAATATTCTATATATTTGATTAAAACAAAATTAATGAATAGAATTATACTTATCGGAAATGGATTTGATTTAGCTCATGGAATGAGAACAAGCTATAATGATTTCATCAACGATTATTGGACTAACGTAATATCAGATATCAGGACATCTTCAGAAAGTACATTTGAAAATTCTGAACTTAAAATTATCCGAAAACCACCTGGTATTTACATGTTATCAACGATTACTAAATATGAGGAATTACATGAAACCTTAAAATCCCGTGGAAGCACAATAACTTTTAAAAATAAATTCCTTGAAAAAATAAACCAAAAAAAACAAATTCAAAATTGGGTTGACATAGAAAATGAGTATTATCAACTATTAAAGGATTCCTTTAAAGATGACAAATGTAAATATAAGATATCTCAACTTAACTACGACTTCAGCGTAATACAAAAACTACTAGAAATATACTTAAAAAAAATCGAACACAACTTCAAAGAAAACTTTGGCAGAGATAGTGCTGACAACTATCTAAAAAAAGCTATTACATACAAAGTATATTCTAATTTCAAATTAAAAGATTTTACTGAAGCATCCATTAACAAAAAGGTTGAGTTTGAATACCAAAAAATCAAAGATGACCTTAAGGCTTTTAATACTGGAAATATAACAATAGAAGATATAAAAGAAGAAAAACGCTCTTTAATTTCTACAATAGGGAAAAGTGACCCAGTCAATACTATAAGAAAAAGATTGCTTTCAGATTCCGCTACTAACTACTTCAACTTACAGCCAACAGAAGTTTTATTCTTGAACTTCAATTACACATTTACAGAAAACTTATATTATAATGTGTCTTGGTTTGACCTTTCTGGAGACTTTAATAGAGATGTAGAAAAAAGTGTAATCCATATCCATGGAACTACCAACGAGCGAGATAATAATGATGTAATTTTCGGCTTTGGTGATGAAATTGATGAAGATTACAAATCAATTGAAAATCTAAATGACAATACTTATCTTGAAAATATCAAATCTATTAAATATTTGGAAACCGACAATTACAAAAAGCTATTAGAATTTTTAAATAGTGGCGATTACCAAATATTCATTTTTGGGCATTCTTGTGGGAATTCTGACAGAACTCTCTTAAGCACACTTTTTGAGCATAAAAATTGTGTATCAATAAAACCATTTTATTATCAGAGGGAGACTAGTGATAATTATAGCGAAATTGTACGAAACATAACTAGAAATTTTAGCAATAAAGCAGTATTAAGAGATAAAGTAGTGAATAAAGAATACTGTGAACCTTTAACATAATTAATCTATCCCACTTTTTTATTTAAGGAGCTATAGCCCATTGACCTATCTCAATTATTTTTGCTCTAAATTCTGCGTTATTGACTCCTTCATTTGCAGGTTTTCTACCTCTAATAGTTGCATGAGCTCTATTAAGCTTACTTGGAGTGTGCAAGACTTCTTGTGATGGCTCCAAATCTGTTCTTATTTTACCAACATTCATTTTCCAAATAAAATAATCATCAGGATTTTTAGGTGGCTTTCCAGGCTTATTATGTAATTTAACGCTTTCTCTACATTTTTTTGCAGTAGTATATCTATCCCAATCTGAAGACAATTCATTACTATCTACATTAAATGGGGTATTTTTAAAAGCATCTGCTTTTGGAAATCCTTTAATCAAATTTCTTTTGTGAATTCTAGTAAACAAAAAGTCTTTATCTGGAATCTCTTTAATTTTTGTTTTAAACCAAATCATATAAGCTTTTGCATCCAATGTGAAACATCTCTATTAATCTCAAAATCATGCAAAAAGCCTTTTAAAACAGTTGAATTAACATCCTTTCCATAGAAGTGAACGTCTAATTTTTCATCATTAACAACATTCATCAAAAACATCCTATTATCACATCTCCATTCAATATCAAATGAGCCATCCCTTGTTAGACTTATCTCAGGAACTTTAATAACAACATCATGAAACTTCAATACATACTCGGCATATAAAATCAACAACTCTATTGTCATTAAATATACTTTAGGATTACACCCTACTGCGTCTTCATCATCCCAATCATCTTTATAATCTAAATATCTTTTTGATATTAAAATTTCCTCATATAAACCTTTTAATTTATGGCTTATAGTAAAACTTTTATCAAGAATTATAATACTGAATGGCTTTGTATCCCAAGAAAGCATCACCATATTTTTAGAAGCCGTTTTAGACGAACCAAAAATATCTGACCACTCTGATTCTTGAGCATGAATCGATTTAAATTGCATAGCGGTATCGTAAGTCACTCTAACATTATCGTGCTTAAATGGTTTTGCAATTTTGGGTCTTTTATCTAGCAGTAGTTCAGACATATATTAAAATAGGATATTTAAATTATTTTTGTAGTCTTCACGGATTATTTGGTCTTTTTCGATAGCTTTTTCTATTTCAGCTTTTAATCTATTTAAATCTTTTAAATCAAGGGTAAAATATAACTCTTTATCACTAAAATTATGTTGATATTCCACATGTAATTTGTGTATTATTACAGCATCTCGATTCTTATTGCTTAAATCATCCTGAAAAAGTATCCTCAAATCAGTAATCAATTTACTAGACCTTAAAATTGATTCATTATCATATGCACTTCTCCTTGAAACAATATTTTTTCGAAGATTAGCAACGTTTGATAAAATAATATTTAAGTTTTTTTCTAATGCAACTTCTTCTTCTTTTGATTTTTGATAATCTTGTATAAAAGATTCTGCTAAATTTTTCGCAACCTCTTCAACTGTAGCATCATCTTTTCCAATTAAGCCACTAAAACTAACTACAGTTTGGAGCAAAATTCTCGATTTATTTTCGAAAACTTCATTTAATCGTTGGATTATACTATCATATTCATCTCCAGCACGAATATCCGCTAAAATTTTGACTAATGAATTCACATCGTTTAAATTCATTTCTGAAATAAGTATAAAACCTTCTTTTACTTCTTCTGGGATATATATTGTAGCCATTTATCTATTTTTCTATTCAAATATATATATAAATATATTTATTTTATGCAAATATACAATACCTTTTGACAAAATATTACGAAAAACCATATAACAATTTAAGTTATAGTATATCTAATACTTATAATAGTTTTATTTATTATTCATCAAATTAAAGAGATTAAAATAAAAACGTAATAAATAAAATTTATATATGTTGCGCCGAAAAATTAAAGGTTCTTATATTACTCTGATAGTAGCACTAATCACAAGAAAGAAATAAGGAGTGACGAAAAGGAGTGACGAAAAGAGCTAAAAACGTTTCAAAACGATTTTGGTGTTTTGAAAATCCTTACAATTAACTCTCTGCTAATAGTATAGCACTTATTTATAGGATTCATAACCCTGAGGTCACGGGTTCAACTCCCGTCCTCGCTACAAAAAGCAAACCCTTAAACAGCAAATGTTTAAGGTTTTTTTTTATTGTTTTTTTTATATTAAATACTGTTCCTTCCCATAATTCAAGTTTATTTTTAGACTAAATGTAGCACATTAAATGAAACTGCTAAAATTAATTTCAAAGCTTACAAGGCATTATGTGTTCCTTTATTATAATATTCAACACAATAGATGTTCTGTCTTGAGTCCCGAATATTTGTAAAATTCTATTGAGATCAGTTGGTCTGGTTCTATTACATTTTTTTTGATTTTTCTGCCAATATAATTTCACTTACGAAACTCTTTTCATAGTATGCATTTCACATCATTTGGGCATGCCCATACCCTTGTTTACTTTCGGCATCAATTTTAATGATTATTTTTCATGCTTTATCCATGCTTTATCTATGCTTTATCTATGCTTTATCCATGCTTTATCCATGCTTTATGAATCGTCCTAAAATAACTATGAATCGTCCTAAAATAACTATACAGATTATTAAATAAATCCTGTTATAGCTATACAAATATAATTTTTAATCCTAAACTTACTATACAACTGTTTTTTCATGGCTAAATTTTTTATTATAATTCTTCCATCGCTTCTTCAAGTTCCCTGATTGCAAATGAGCTTGATTTGGGGTTAGGTAATTACAACTTGAATGTGGTCTGATTTCATTATAAACTTTAATACTTTTCTTTATCTGGTTGTAGGTTTGTTCAAAACCCAACTGGCTACTATGAAGATTGAACTCTGTCTTGATGATTCCGTTTACACGTTCTGCCAATGCGTTTTCATAAGGATCTCCATTTTCAGTCATGCTGATTCCAATAGCATTTTGATGCAACAGATTTACATACTGGTGAGAGCAATACTGTGAACCTCTATCCGAATGATGAATGATTGGTTCGTGATACATCCTGTTTTTCAAAGCCATTTCTAATGCTTCGATACATCCTTCTGCCATTAGGTCATTACGAAAACAATGACCCGTCCTAAAAAATATTGAAAAAACTTTGTTTTTTAAACCATAATAATCCTTAAAAACACAACCTATTATCCTACAAATACTTATATAAAAAAATAGGTAATTTAACTTTTTATAACATTTTTTTTTAAAATCTATGAGTTTTTTTTTATTAATTAGCATTTTTTTTAACACTTATTAACATTTAATTATATTGTTAAGATTGTTTAAATTAAATAACGTGAAATTGATAACATAACTCTTTTAAATATCTACAAATGAAATTAAAATTACTTCTAATCATTAATCTTTTTTTTGTTAATTCGCTGCTTATTGCCCAATACACAAATACTACTTTTGGTTATTCATCAAATGATGGAGGAGAATATAATTCTTTTTATGGAGCTTATACTGGTTATAGTAATACTACAGGAAAGGACGGTGTTTTTGTGGGATTTAAAACAGGATATTCCAATACTTCAGGAGAAAAAAACACCTTTATAGGTAGACAGGCTGGCTACTTTAATACTATGGGAGGCTACAATGTTTTTTCAGGATATAATTCAGGGTATCAAAATACTACAGGAAGCAACAATGCTTTTTATGGTACCAAATCTGGACTTGGAAATACTACCGGATGGGAAAATGTATTTACCGGACACGAGTCAGGCCAAGGAAATACTACAGGTTATAGAAATGTATTTGTTGGATGTGGATCCGGAAGAGGAAATAATACAGGTAGTAATAATGTTTTTATCGGATATGAATCTGGGCAATCTAATCAAACAGGTAGTTATAACGTTTTTACTGGTGATGATACTGGATTACAAAATAAAGGACATGGAAATATTTTTACAGGTCGTCAAGCAGGATATCGTAACACTACGGGAAATTATAATTTATACTTAGGATACAAGGCAGGATATTCAAACAATAGCGGATCCTACAACATTTTTATAGGACACAGAGCAGGTGAAAATGAAACCACTAGCAATCGTTTATATATAGACAATAGTCCAACAACTATACCTCTTATTTATGGGAAATTTGATACCGACCAAGTAGGCATTAACACCAATGTAATCCCAGCGGGCTATGCTATGGCAGTTAAAGGAAAATTTATTACTGAAGAAGTAAAGGTTCAGACTTATGCCAACTGGCCTGACTTTGTATTTAAAAAAGAGTACAACCTACCTTCTATAAATGAAGTAGAACAGCATATTAAAAAGAAAGGACATTTACCAAATATTCCATCGGCGAGTGAAGTTTCTGAAAACGGAATTTTATTGGGCGAAATGAACGCCAAACTACTTCAAAAAATCGAAGAACTGACCCTCTACATTATTCAACAGGAAAAACGATTTAATGATCAGGAAGCACGTCTAAAAAAATTAGAAGCAGAAATGTCTTCGAAATAATCCTGCAATACTATTGTCACTTTACTATATAGTCGTATTCTATTAATATTCATAAAGCGACTTATATTAATTCCCGCGACAAAACAATTGACCTATAGTGTTTCTTTTTTAAAGAAAAACATACAACTTAAAATTCCCTATTCCCACTAGCTCCATAATTATGCAAAAAAAAACAAGTAAATTTAAAAAAACAATGGCTATTTATTTAGCCATGATGATTCTGTTGGAAACCCTACAACCTGTTCAGATGTATGCCTTAACAAGTGGCCCGACACAACCGGAGTTTAACGCCTTTACCCCTATTGGTACATCTGATATGGTAGATTTAACGAATGGAGATTTTAATTACAATATCCCAATCATGGATGTAGGCGGATACCCACTGAACCTCTCCTACAAGTCAGGAATCACAATGGATCAGGAAGCTTCTTGGGTAGGCTTAGGATGGAACCTTAATGTAGGGCAGATCGAACGCCAGGTTCGGGGATTACCGGATGATTTTAATGGCGATGAAATGCTTTATGAAAATAATCTGAAAAAGAATATAACGGTAGGTACCAATTTAGGTATAAATCTGGCATTTGCAGGAACTGACAGTAAATTGTTTACAGCGGGTGCAGGTATTGGAGTAGAATATAATAATTATGAAGGTGTTTCGTTTCGTCCTTCATTTGGTGTAGGATTTAATTTAAGCGATGAAGTGGGTGTTGGATTAAATTTTACAAGTTCAGTAACCGAGGGTGCCAGCGTAACCCCTTCAGTTAGTATTTCTAAAAAAATGACTACCAAAGCAAATGGTGCGGTTAATTATATTGATGGTACAGGTACAATAGGGCTAGGGCTGAATAGCAGAAAGGGAATTGAGAATCTTAATTTGTCTGCAACAGTAAAAAACAAAGCTTATGTCGCAAATTGTGAATCTACCCATGATGTACAAATACAATCAAAAGGAAATATCGGAGGAAGTATTTCTTTTAACAACCAGAGTTTTACACCCAGTAAACGAATTGGATTTCAAAATTATAGTTTTAGTTTCAATGGCGCTGTGGGTGTTGAAGCCTGGTTCTTAGAGCCGCAGTTTCAAATGACCGGATACGGATCTTATCAGGAAATTGCACCTGAGTATAAATATCGTCCAGAAAAAGCCTTTGGTTATGAATACACTGAATATAAGAAGAAACAATCAGGAATACTGGACTTTAACAGGGAATATGAAAGAAATGTTTCTGAAAACACCACTGCGCTTCCAGTCACAAACTACACCTACGACACTTATAATATTGAAGGACAAGGTGTATCCGGAATGTTTAGGCCGTATCGTTCAAAAGTAAGTTATGTTTATAATGATGCCGTTGTGGACAGAGGGACAGGAATTAGTACAGGAGCAGAATTTGGGATTGGGGAATTACTGCATTGGGGTTTTGACTTTAAAAAAACAACTACAGTCAGTTCAACTGATGGCTGGTTTCAGAACAATAATACGATAAAACATTTAGAAGAAAAAAATACAGATAAAAAAGCTCCCGGTTATGAACCTGTAAGTTTTAGGCTGGTTGGAAGCATGTCAGTAGATCCGGAAATTAATATTTACGACGGAATTCAAAATACAAATCCGTTGCGATTTGGACTTGAAGGACCATCCAAAAGCAGAACCCTAACACCAAGATATTATAATGAAACCAGTAATACAAGTCAAATTCCAAGTAAAAGAACTAAACGCGTACTAAGAAATCAACTGGTTCAAAAAATCACAGACGAAGAAGCAATCAGGGACTCTAATTTCATTACAAGAAACCCCAATGCCCAACTACATCATACAGCCGGAATGAAAGTAGTACAAAATGATGGCACCATCTATGTGTACGGAAATACCGTTTATAACACGCGAAAAGTAGAAGCAACTTTTGACGTGTCCGGCAAAAACGGAAACAATACCTCTGGATTAGTGCCTTATAATCATCAGGACTTAACTAAAAACTACGGTAACAACAGTGACCAGTATCTAAATAGAGTCACTACACCCCCTTATGCACATACTTATTTACTAACCTCTGTTTTGTCTTCAGATTATCAGGATACTGACAACAACGGCCCCTCGATCAATGACCTTGGGAGTTATACTAAATTTGAGTATGAAAGCAAAAATTCTAATTATAAATGGAGAATTCCGTATGAAGAAAACATGGCCACTTATAACAGAGGGCTTATTTCTAAAAAAGAAGATGAAAAAGGAACCTATTTGTATGGCGAAAAAGAATTAAAATATTTAACCCGAATTGTCACTAAAACACATGTGGCTTTTTTTGATCTGGATGAAAGAAAAGATGCCAGAGGTGCTCTGGGAGAAAATGGTGGTATAGGCTCAGGTTCAGGAAAAATGTATAAAATTAAATCCATAAGACTATATTCACTGCCTGAAGTATCCAATTCAGCAGGTACTATTACGGATCCGGGTGAAGATGGCGCAATAAAACCTATAAAAACGGCTCACTTTGTTTACAACTATAATTTATGCAAAGGAATGCCAAATAATGACGGAACAGCTGGTGCCAGTGGAGAAATTAATGCAAAAGGAAAGTTAACCCTGGAACGTGTTTATTTTACCTACAGAGGATCCAAAATGGGAAAATATACCCCATATGTTTTTGATTACGGAACTAACAATCCTAATTATGATTCAAAGGGGTTCGATATTTGGGGGAATTATAAAGAAAATCCTCTTCAAAGCGGGAACAGCGAAGTGCCTTCGGATTCGTTATCAACTACAGAATTTCCTTTTGTAGAACAAGATTTAGAAAAGGCGAAGTTATATACGGGTTCCTGGACGTTAAAAACCGTTACTTTACCCTCTGGCGGGAAAATTTCCATCGAAACTGAAAGTGATGACTATCAATATGTCCAGAACAAAAAAGCCATGCAGATGTTTATGGTTGCGGGCTGTGGAAATAGCCCTGTTCCTCCTTCTAATATGACCAGTACATTGTATGACAGTTCAATAGCAAATAAATATTTATATGTACAATTAAAAAATGAATCTTCAGACTTAGACAGGGAAACGTTTGTAGATAAGTACCTAAAAGAAAATTTAGACAAGCCTATTCAGTTTCGCTTTTTATTAAATATGACAAGCAATAGCTGGCAAAAAGAATACGTTTCAGGATACTTTAAAATTAATGAAGATGGCGGAAACACCCCTATAACCATCACAGACCGATCAGGAGGGCCTATAGTTGCACTTCCTTTAGAATTTTTAAAGCTTGATGGCGGGACTAACCCAAACGGAGATGTTAACCCAATCGCAAAAGCTGGCTGGGGTTTTGGCCGGACTTACCTGAACAGGGTTGTCTATAGCCTGGGAGGAGACAGTGTAAATGATGATTTTACTTCAATTGTAAAAGATCTGGCAGGAAGTATTAAGGCTATTTCTGAAATCTTTAATGGTCCTAATAAAGCGTTAAAGGATAAAGGATGCGCCAGTACTTTTGACCCCAATAAATCCTGGATACGCCTTGAAAACCCTACAGGAAGCAAATTAGGCGGCGGGTTAAGAGTGACCTCGATTAAATTAAGTGACAGCTGGGGCAAAATGCTTGGCAATACAGGTGATGAAAATTCAGATCCTGATACGATGCAATATGGACAAACGTATTCTTATCTTGATGAATCTGGAAAATCATCAGGGGTTGCCACTTTTGAACCTAATTCCTCTCCTGAAAATCCTCTGGTAGAACCTTTTTATAATAATCAGGGAAATTATGCCGAAAATATTGCTGCACCAAAAGAAAACAATTACGTTGAAAAACCATTTGGTAAAGACTTTTTTCCTGCGCCAAGAATTACTTATTCGCGCGTGATAGTAAAAAACCTCGAACGTAAAGATGAGGCAAGACAGCTTATGGTAAAAAAACACGCCACAGGTATTGTGGTCACAGAACATTATACAAGTTATGATTTCCCAACAAAAGTTACCTATACCAAACTGGATACCAGACCGGATATAGTACCAAATACACTGTTAGGCTCCATGATTAAAACAGGGAACGTAAGAGTAAGAAACCATCTAACGATGTCACAAGGGTATTCGATTGAAACCAATGATATGAATGGTAAAATGAAATCGCAACACGTATATTCTGAGGATCAGGCTGATTTACTTTTACAGCCAAATCCTGCTAGTCCAGCTGTCCCAACTTCGTATGTAAAATATAAATACAATGTTGATGCAGATCAAAATTTAGTTAACAATTTAGCAACAATTAATTCGGCAGGAAAGGTTGAAACGAAATTAATAGGGGTTGATTATGATTTAGTGAATGATTTTAATGAAAGTCATTCTGAAACCAACCTTATAGGATTTGATGCGAATGTCGCCACTGTTATCTTTGGTATTTTTCCTGTATTTGTACCTAAAGTTATTCCGAAATTGTCTTATCATGAAAATTTGCTGCGTACTGCAGTAACGACAAAACATGTTCACAAAACAGGTATACTGCTTGAAAAAACGGCCTACGATTTAGGTTCTACAATAAATACTAAAAATATAGCCTGGGATGCTGATAGCGGCGAAGTTATTTTGACCCAGACTGAAAATGAATACGACGATAGCTATTATTCTTTTACCTATCCTGCCTATTGGATGTATGACGGAATGGGAATGGCCAGTAAAAACATTGGTATTGAAGGGGAATTAATCCCAAAAACACCCGTTGCACCAATCGGTATGTCTCCGGTAGCTTTAGATGCCGGATATACACTAAAAGATTATACCGGACCTTTAACAAGCCTATTTCATGTTGGTGATGAACTTTATATAAAGGATGGATTACTATTACCCGTAAACTATGAACCCGAATATAAACTATGGGTCATTGGTGTGAATAACAATGCTATCACCCTGATGGACCGTAAGGGAAATTATGTCAATCCATGTGCTGACCATGGGAATATTAATTTCAAAATTATGCGTTCCGGATACAGAAACCTGCAATCGGCAGCCATGTCAACCATAACATCGATGACAAACCCGATTGCGAATGGCAATTTAAATGCAAATAGTTTTATGTATTCAGGTTCTTCAGGCATCAATCCGAGAATTATAAATGCGAGTGCTGTTGCATACAACGATTTCTGGAACCCACAAAAAGAGTCCGATTTACCATCCTATCCTGAGAGAGATCCTGCACAATATCATACATATACTGATGCTCAAGGCTTACCATATATAAGATATGATGGCAATCTTTATACAGATGAAAATGGAAACCCGAATTATCCAATTAATATTAAAGCGAATCCATATTTATGGAATATAAAAGGAAACTGGAAAGCGGAGAAGTCATATGCGTATTTAGCCGGGAGAAATTCAACTGCTTCCACGAACGCGAATAATCCCCGAAATGAAGGTTTTTTCAATAATTTTTCTCCTTTTTACCAACTGGCTAATGGTATCTGGACTGCAAAAACGGATAACTGGACGTATGCCAGCAGTGTGACAAAAATAAGCCCGTATGGGGCAGAACTGGAAAACAAGGATGCCTTAGACCGCTATAGTGCCGCCCAATATGGATATGGTTATAAACTGCCAATGGCCGTCGCTTCTAACTCCAGGTATGAACAAATGGGGTTTGAAGGATTTGAAGAAGTCAAAACGGGTAAAACCAATAAGCATTTCGGATTTAATGTAGTTCCAGCCGATTTAGTTTCGACAGAATCACACACAGGTAAAAGCAGTTTAAAAGTACTAACCGGTCAGACTAAATCATTAACCCGAAAACTGTTAAAGACTTATAAAAGTTACTCAAGTGTAAGTTGTCCGATTGATCCTAACTTATTTTGCCCGGTTGTATCAATTGGTGCAAGCTATCCTCCGATGTCGGGCATGATTGTAGTTAAGCTTACGTATCCCAGCAATATAAATGGAATTATTCCAGATATCAGACATTATCCGGATTACGATTTTGGGAATTTTCCGGAAAATTTATACCGGGTTGAATTCGTTGGCAATATAGTTTATGTTGGTTTTAATAGTGAAGAAGTTTACAAACATAGAAATGGCGGACCTTTACAAGGACAACCTTTTCATACCAATGTTGATTATCATTTAATAGATGGAACTCCTTTAATCCGCACCCAGGTGGGAATAAAGTTTGGAGAATATACCTTAAGTGCTCAATGTCCAATATCTAATTGATAAAATATAAAAAATGAAAAAAACGATATATACTTTCATCCTTTTTCTGATCATTACTTTATCCGCTTTTGCTCAAATTGATAATGAGGGATCTTTCATACCTCTTACCTCGACCACTGCACCAACAAAATATATTGTAAGCGGCTGGGTAAAAGAAACGCATACAGTATTACCTGTAACTTATGCCAACTCTTCAATAGTTGTCTCAGTAAATAATCCAGCCGTCATCAAGACCATAAACTGCGTTCCCTCCGGGGCAATTATTGATGGATGGCAGCGTATTATTGGCATTCTGGAAATTCCTCCCATAACATTAGATTATTATAATGCAACTATCAAAATCGATTTAAATTGCAGTGGAAACACAACAAGTTGTTATTTTGATGATATACGATTCTATCCTTATGAAGGAAGTCTCAAAAGTTTTGTGTATGATGAAGACACACAAAAGTTAATGGCAGAATTAGATGAAAACAACTATGCTACTTTTTATGAATATGACTTAGAAGGAGGACTTATCCGGATAAAAAAAGAAACCGAAAAAGGAATTTACACCATACAGGAAACCAGAAGCAGTACGGCTAAAATTACGCCATAAAAATAATTTTTCTGTTTCACCATCAAACTTTTAACTCCCAATCAATATTAAAATATATGAACATTATATTCAAAAATTGGATCAAAAAATTTTATCTGTTTGTTGCATTTTTCTTTTCACTGGCTTCACAAGCTCAGGTGCAGGAAGTGGAATATAGCAGTTTTACCCCAACAGCATTACGAAATTTTACTGCCGGAATCGTTTTGGATTCAGAATACAACATCCCCAATCAAAAAAACATTGATACTTATTGCTATTTCTCCTTAGCGATAGACAATGAAAAAGTACCTTATACCGGATACAGTGTTACGGCTGCTTTTGAGTTTACCCCTTATGACCAGTCCGGAAATCTACTTCCAGCCGAAATGGTTACCAAAACCATGACTGTCAACTACAATCCTAACTTTAGTACCGTCAGCCCTGCTTTTAGCGACTTAAATTATTTTAAAATCAAAAATAAATTTGGGATTAAAGTCGCTTTGGTTTCTAACAGTATCGTAGTAAAAGATCTTTCGAATACTGTTATTCCAACTGCTTCTGCCACAGCCCAACTGAATAACGTTACAGTAAATATGGGCTTCAAAGCCCGAAGGTATTATCCTTTGGCTACGAGTTTAATTACTCCAACAGCAACGACAAATACTAATGGAACAGCGGTTAAAATTTCCTGGGGCGCTTTAACAGGTGCGGTTGAATATGAATTAGAATGGACATGGGTTGATAATTACAGTGACGCAAGCAGTACAGCAGTTACCTCTCCGCAAAATATTCCGTTTACTGACCGAGATTTCGATCTGAATAATACCCGAATTGTAATCAAGGCAAATGGATCTGCAAATAATTATGAAATCCCACAAATCTACAGCAAAGGTTATCTGCTGTACAGAGTAAGAGGAATAGGCAGAAATGCCAGTAATGAAAATGCTAAAACATATGGCCTCTGGAGTTCTGGAGCCGGATTAAAAACAACTGTTGCAGACTGGCCCAATCAAATTACCATAGCCGAGCATGAAAACAATAAAAACTGGCAATTTCAGGCCAGTTATGCCGAGGATGGGAAGAAAAAAGAAATTGTTAGTTATTTTGACGGATCTCTTCGAAACCGACAAACCGTTACTAAAATCAACTCTGACAATGTTCCGGTTGTAGGTGAGGTTATATATGACACACAGGGAAGACCTGCTATTGAGGTATTGCCAACACCTGCTCCGGATAACAGCATTCATTATTTTCCAAATTATAATTTGGTTAATGCCACTACACGATATTCTAATAAAAATTTTGATTATGGGCCAAATAACTGTACAACTACTACAGCGTCCATGACCAATACTATTTCAGGGGCAAGCAGATACTACTCGGCAAATAATGATTTCTCAACTTCTGTAAATCGAAACTTTATTCCGGATGCCAAACTGTTTCCTTTTTCCCAGACAGAATACACTCCTGACAATACCGGAAGAATTTCGCGCAAAGGAGGCGTTGGCGACAAACATAAACTGGGCTCCGGCCACGAGATGAAATATTTTTACGGAGTTCCGTCTGACATGGAATTAAACAGGCTTTTTGGATATAAAGTGGGAGAGATTTCCCACTACAAAAAAAACACTGTAATTGATCCTAATGGTCAAATATCTGTAAGTTATTTAGATCCACAAGGGAGAACAATTGCAACTGCACTTGCCGGAGCCAATTCTACCAACTTAGAGAGTCTGCCTGAGGAAACAAATACTGGCAGTCAGGTAAATGAAGATTTAACTGCCTCTAATACATTAGCAGAAAGCGGTGCATTTAAAGGCTTTCTGGATAAAAAAACAATAACAAAGGAAATTTTAGTTTCAGACGTTATTCCCTATCACTTTAATTATACTTTAGATCAAAGCAGTTCTTTTCAGCCTGAATGCCAGACCCCTGCTTTTTCTTATCCTTTTGTTTACGATCTGGATATCTCCCTTAAAAACAATTGTGGAGAAGAACAATTGATAACTCCCGTACACCAGCCAGTAGGGACAAAAAAAACAGATGGAATGCCGGAAGGAGTTACAATAAACAAAAGTGGCCTTATTACCCCTCAACTCACAGCAGGAAAATATAGCCTATCTAAAGAACTGAAAGTAAATGAGAGTGCATTAAAATCTTATGCAGCACACTATGTAAAAAAACTGACTACCCCTGGTTCGTCCTGTTATATAAACCCTAATGCTTACAAGGCCGATGCATCACTGCTAATTGAAAATTGTAAATTTAGCTGTCAAACCTGCACGGATAAATTAGGAGAAAAATCAGTATATATTCAGAATTCATTTAACGCCTATTATTCAAGTAGTTTAATTACTGTCTCGATTGCTGGTACAACCATTAATGTTCAGCTTAATGGTGCTACAAATAGTAATGGCACTGCTATTGACGCAGAAGAAAAATCAGGCTTGACCACCCGTTTTTCTAAAGAATGGGATTTGTTAAGCAGTGAATGTAAGAAATACTGCGATCCTGATATTGTATTTGCACCTTCATGCGATGTAAATGAAGGAATGCTGTTGGCGGATGTGAGTCCAAATGGTCAATACGGAGCTACATCGAATACCTATGTTAATGATGAAAATCTTCCGGTTACACCAAATCCTGCCTATAAAGTAAGTGTCTTTAATAATACAAGTCCGGAAAGCATAACAGGAAACCAATTATTTTATTATGCTGATAATTCGACTTCTGGAAATAACTGGAAAAAACCCACAACATCCTACGTAAATGAGGATGAATCCATTGCATGGATTGAGTTAGAAACTACAACTGCTGCAAATGGAGAAATTACATTTGACCCTGAAATTGATAAATACAGTGATATTCCAACAACAGGTAAACTCGAAATTACAAACCCTGATGGTTCAATTACCTACAAGGTAAGGCCGCAATATCTGAAACACAGTAAAGATTTTATTTTCAAATGGGATGATGGCTGGGCTGCCTCATTGGTAAAATATCATCCGGAATATAATTATCTGGTGTATAGCAAAGCACTATGCGGAATCACAAAAACTGTTACAATGAATGGTGTTTCTGTTACCTTAAATTCAGACGATTATGACAACCGTATTCAAAACGCCACTACTTTTCTACAGGCACAATCAAATGGATTCATTGATGCCTTAACAGGTACGAATTTTGATTTAATTTATACCAATGATCCTTATTTTCAAGACTTCGCAACTATCAATTCTACAGCTGCCACTATTGTAACTACAACGCAGCCTCTTTTAAGATATAATCCGAGCACTTCTGGAAATACCAGTATCATGTATCAGGCGCTAAAAAGCAATTATAGCAATGGTATTACCATGTTTCAAAATGCGCTTAAAACTGTCTTGTGTTCACCTCTAAATAGTAATTGCACCTCAACATTTAGTTCAGCAACACCAGAACAAAAAGATGCGATCTGGAACATCTATAAATCTTTATATTTGGGTTTAAAGGCCAATATAAAACACATTTATCTAAATCTTTATGCTTTAGAGAAAAAAACATACAATGGCTGTATTGGCTCTGAAAAGTCTAAAAATGTAGCCAATGTGCTCAGCAGCAGTTTTACGACCCAAAAAACAGCTATCAACAATGCCATCCAGTCGATTACTACTGCAGGTACCCTATGTGCCAGCAGCAGTGCACCTCTATATGCAAAGCTGGAAAGACGTTTTATTCCAACAGATTACAGTTATGATTCTTCTGCAGATCCTAATACGGTGATCATTAATGCCAAGGCCGTCAATCATTATCAGGTGTATGCCCAAACAGGGAATTGCCCTCTTTTGTCAGATTTAGATCTTTTTTTAAATAACTTTTTTAAAGATCCAATTCTTCCTATTACGTTTACTACTACAAATGCTACTTATTCAACATTTAACAAGCAATATTTAAGTACTAATTTATTAAAAGCATTATCCCCTGGCGTTGCAATACCTACTGCTTCACTTAACATCAACTCGACTTCTTCGGGAACAAAATTAGACATTCGTTTTAGTAGTACTACACCCAGCATCACGAGCGGCATTACAAGTTTAACTACACCATCATCTACTTACAACTGGTCTGGTTATGGCTCGAATTGGAAAATTATCAATTTAAAACAATTTTTCTATGATAAAGCAGCTTCTACTCCCGGAAGCGGTATTTTCAAATTTAAAGTAATTGCTGAAATCAGTAACGGATCAAATGCAACAAAAACAGGTGAGATTCTCCTAACGGGAACCACTACAGCTGCAATAGGCGAATGTGGGATAAGTGGCGGCGCCGGAGAAACATTATATCCAAATGCGGATATGTCCGGACCAAATGTATGCAGCAAACAAACCCAATTTGAAACAAGTATCCTTAACTTGTTTAATGAGATCAGAACAAGTTTAAACAATACATATCTTATTTATACTATAGCAAATAATAATCAAAGTTATTTATACAATTTTTTTGGTTCTGAAAACTCAATTTTTACCAGAGATCCTGGTAGTACGGAATTTTATTATATAAAAAAAGGAAACGTAATCGTTGCAAGCTTTTATCTTGATAGTGCTTTTCCAAACAACATAACCAGTTTTACTTCATTTACAACCTCCAATAATTCACCAAGTCATTTTCGATTTAATTATAATATTGGAGCTCTCACTGGTACTATGGAAGGAGAAATGGAATTACCTTATAATAATTTTGACTGCCCTGTTGCAGCCCAAAAATGTATTACGCAAACTGTAGCACCCGTTGCTTGCGATAACACAAAAAAAACAGAATATATAGAATTTATAAATGGCAAGAGCGGGGTTCCTCCTGCCCTGTCCAATTATAGTGTAGATGCTGCCAAGGTACAGTTTTGCGAAAATAATTACCAATATATCTTTGATAGTTACAAGGCTTATATCAATCAGATGAAAAGTATTGGCATGACATCTGCACACGATATTCGTTTCAGGACTATTTCAGAATTTGGAAACACCTATCTTAATTATGGTTTTTCAGATATTGGAAATACCATCACACAATATTCAGCTTATTATGTGGCTAATGCAAACGATCCTAATTTATTGAACTGGAATGACTGGGTAAATACCGTCTATAGAAAAATTAACGGTCTGTGTCCTCCGGCGCCGCTCTCCAACACCTACACTATGCCACTGCCAACTGTTCAGGCAGAAAAGTGTGATCATTTTAGTATTAACATAGATGGTGCATTTGGAAATGATATTTATAATAGTGTCATTGAAGCCAAAAAACAAAAATTCATAAAAGATTATATTGCCAAGGCAATGACCGCAACAGAGACTTTTGATATGAATTACACCGGTAAGGAATATCAATATACCTTATACTACTATGACCAGGCTGGAAACCTTACCCAGACTGTGGCGCCTGAAGGGGTAAAACGTATGACATTGGACAAGGCATCAAACGACAATATCAATGCGTACCGTACAGCCAATAATCCTACAGAAAATGCGGCTTTCCAGCCTCAACATACTTTTAAAACCCAATACAAATACAACACATTAAACCAGCTGGTATGGCAAAAGACACCGGACGGAGGCGAAACCCGCTTTGCATATGACAAGCTAGGACGAATTATTGCCTCACAAAATGCAAATCAGGCCAAGCCGGCAGCTGGATCGGTAAGATTCAGTTATACTGCCTACGATGGATTGGGCCGCATTGTCGAAGCCGGTGAAGTGCTGAACCCAAATACAACTGCAGCAACAACTTATACAATAAACGATGAGGGAAAATTAGTTTATGGAGGTACTGCGATAGTGAATGGCTTTACCGATAATATTGCCAGCAAAACAGAAGTCACAAGAACCGTATATTCTGAGGATCCTGATGTAGAAAAATGGAGTCCTTATTCACCTCCAGGAGGCGGATTACCTCCAGTAATTACACGACAAGCTTCCTTTTTCTTTTCGGATAAATCAACTACTCCTGCCCTTAATAATATAAACAGGGTAACCGGTGTTTTTTATTATGATAATTATATAGCGGCGTCCCCGCTGAATTTCAATAATGCCATTTTATATAATTACGATATTCATGGCAATGTAAAAGAAGTGGTCAATTATTATTCGGCACTTAGGGACCCTAATTGTTATTCCCCTACCAAAAATGATTGCGAAAAACACATCAAAAGAGTGGCCTATGAGTATGACCTTATCAGCGGTAATGTCAATACGGTAACTTTTCAGCCTGACAAGCCTGATATGTTCATCCATAAGTACAATTATGATGCAGATAACAGAATCGTCGATGTACAAACCTCATCAGATAATGTGATCTGGGAAAAAGAAGCGAATTATAAATACTATCTGCACGGTCCCCTGGCACGAGTTGAGCTAGGGAATAAAAAAGTACAGGGTATTGATTATGCGTATACCCTGCAAGGATGGCTTAAAGCAGTAAATGGTGAAAACCTCACCGCTGCTGCCAATGATATGGGACAAGACGGACTCGCTTCAGGAACCACCAAAACATTTGATGCCTTTGGATATTCCTTAAACTATTATGACCAGGATTATAAATCTATTGGAAATACCGATGATGGAACTTCCGGTTTCAAACCTTTGATGTACAGCCGAAATGCCACGATTCAACCCAACTCAAAAGATTTGTTTAATGGCAACATCAAGCAGATGACTACGGCCATACGCAAAACCGATGGCAGTTTGCTTAACATTCAAAAGAACACCTATACGTATGACCAGCTCAATCGTATAAAAACCATGAACTCCAGTGCCATTGTACCTAATGCGACTTCCGGAACTACCAGCTACGATTCGAGTTATTCATATGACAAAAACGGAAATCTCCAGACTCTAAACAGAAAAGCCCCAAACAGCAACGGAGCGCCAACCGACATGGATAAACTGACCTATGAGTATCCTAATGAAGCAGGTCAGACGTACCGAAACAGCAATAAACTGGCTTTGGTTAAAGATGCCGCTGCTATACCAGCAGCAACATTTGTCGGAGATTTAGAAGATCAGGAGACCAAACTGTCTGCTTTAACACAGCCCATAACCTACAATATTAATTCCCCTAAAACGCATAATTATATTTATGATGACATAGGACAGCTTATTGAAGACAAAACAGAAGGGATACTCATAAACTGGCGTGTAGACGGAAAAGTAAAAAGTGTAGTAAAAGGAACTGTAACCTATGCCTTTGAATATAATGGCTTAGGAAACCGAATCGCCAAAAAAGAAATTAAACCGGGGCTTATCACCACGACCTATTATGCTCCTGATGCCCAAGGGAATGTGCTTGGGGTATATGAAGAAAAATTCAAGCCCAAAGAAACCGACCTGCAAAACGACCTGCTTTTAAACAGCTACAATGTTAATAGTGTTGCCTTAAAACGCGCCATCAATAACATATTTATGACCAGCGATGGCAGTACTGCAAGCGTGAGTGCAACCGGAAATTTAAAGCTGCAGGCAGGGAATTCTATTACGCTTAAAAATTTTACCGCAGTTCAGGGCAGTACTTTTACAGCACAAATTACACCAGTACAAGCCAACAACAACGAGTCTGTATTGACGCTTAAGGAACACCATATTTTTGGCAGCAGCCGACTGGGTATGGAAACCAAAAGCTTAGTAGTATACAACAGCACTATTAGCAGCGGAACACCTGATCCGGTCCCGACAAATTTTGTATCTTTGATTGGTGACAAAAAATATGAATTGTCCAACCATTTAGGGAATGTACTGGCGGTAGTAAGCGATAAAAAAATTCCGACCACTACTGCAGGCGTATTTAATCCTGACGTTCTTAGTTATTCTGATTATTATCCTTTTGGACAGTTAGTGCCTAATAGACACGATAGCAGTGATAGCTATCGCTATGGCTTCCAAGGACAGGAGAAGGACGATGAGTTGAAGGGTGAAGGAAATTCTTTGAATTACACCTTTAGGATGCACGACCCGAGGATTGGGAGGTTTTTTGCGGTTGACCCATTAGATTATAAATTTGCATGGAATAGCCCGTACGCTTTTAGTTCAAATAATGTAATTCACGGAGTAGAATTAGAAGGATTAGAAGTTACACCTTATAAAAATAAAATTAAATATAAATCTGTTTTTGTTGAAGGTGCAGGAAATGTATCGACAAGAATTGGAAATGCAGCTCATAATACAACGGGGTATTTAGCTAATATTAGTGTTATTCCAGCATATAATTTAAGTTCTGATGCTATTAATGGAACATATAATTTGTTTACTGGAAAATACAACAATACTATTTCTTATTTGCCAACAGAAATAGACAGAGGTTTAAATCAGTTCTCTAATCAAGTTTCAGATTTCTTTTCCAATTTAAAAAGTTATTTTTCTGATAATTCAGGAGCTGAGATTTATAAAGACCAATTAAGTGGTTTAACTAAATTAGAAAATTATGAATTAGCAGGTGAATTGTTTTTATGGCATAAAGCAAGTAAATTCAGTGGTTCAGGAGCTAGTATGGGAGTTACGACTGTAGAAGAAACTGAAAATTTAATTAAAGTTGATTTGATGAGCGGACCAAAAGGCAGGTCTGGGTTTCTTACATTTGATATTGTAGAAGGAGCAGATATTTCTGATGATGTGGTTAACTTTGGTAAGCATTTTAAAAATGCTTCGATAGATGTATTAGAAGTTAATAATCCACAAGCTGCTTTTATGGAACATGTTGAGGCTAGTGTGAAACCTGGCGGAACTATGACAATTAGAGGAACTATGAGTAATAAATACTTTAGTAAAATATATAATAACCTTGAATCATTAGATAGTTTTGATGTTATACGTAAAACTGAAAATGTAAAAAATAAAGGTTACTTAAGAACAGATGGTAATCCTGTAACTGGACAAGTAAACGAAATTGTATTGAAGAAAAAAGGATAGATTATGATTTATACTAAAGAATTAAATGAATTAGATTCTTCTGAATCTTATTTTAAAATTATCTTGTGTAATAAAAATGTTGTGGTAATTGCTTTTGTAAATCTAGGAATTAGTAATCATGAATTGAATAAGGAGTCTAGGTTAAAACACATAGACAGAAGTTATATTATTTGTTATTCTGTAGATTTTTTAAAAATAAATAATAAAATTTTATTCGATAGTGGTATTAACTCCGAATCGTATTATTTTGGAGGTTACAATATTGATAATAATAATGATGTTCAGGATATTGAAATTAAAACTAGTCACTTAATATTAAAACTTTGTGATGATAGTAAAATTGAAGCGAGTTATTTTATCCCTATTGATACACCAAACATTAAAGCAAATATGAGTTTATTAGACCTAAATAATTTTTGGAATAATGGGTAATAGCCCTGACCGCTCGGATATATAGACAACGATAGCGCAGAAATTTTTCCCCACTGGCGCTCGTTTGTCCGTCATTCTGGTACCTACTTAAATTATGAAAACAAAACGTAGCGTTTGCAACGCGGGTAATAAAACACAAAAGCAACTCGTTATGAGTTGCTTTTGTGTTTTATAAATGTTGCTGTTACAGGTTTTTTATTGCGCTAACTGCTGTATTTTCTTTTTGGTAATAAAGGCATCAATTAGAATTTTAATTACAGATTTATCCTCTTCCTGCATTTTTTCAATCGCCATAAATTGGTTAAGGAGTTCTTTATCGGTTAGGGAACTATCTGCTAAATCGTCAGAACTACCGCTCATTAAAAAATCAGAAGACACACCCAGCGCATTAGAAATCTTTGCCATAATATCGGCAGAAGGTGTTGCCCCAGCTCGCGCGAGCAGAAATAAGTTCAACAGCTCGCGCGATGCCTCTGGCTCGTGCCCATTCCAATAAGCAAACAAAGCATATAAAAACAAAAAAGCAACTCGTTACTGGAGGGCACTGAAAAAGTCCTTCTTTTCAAAAACTCATTAAAAAATCGATTAAATAAGAGTTTGATTTTATTTAAACTCTTTTTTTTACTCAAATTTGATTTTCTGAGATTATAGAGGATTACAACAAGAAAAAGGAGCACAAACAATAGCGTTTGTGCTCCTTTTTGGTTTTTTCCCCAGCTGGTGCGAGCAGAAATAAGTTCAACGGCTAGCGCGATGCCTCTGGCTCGTGCCCATCCCAATAAGCAAACAAAACATATAAAAACAAAAAAGCAACTCATAACTGGGTTGCTTTTTTTGTTTTAAGAAAGTTGTTTTTGAATATCTTTTTGAAAGACAAAAGCTCTTAGCATGGCTTTAATGCTGTTAATGTCTTCTTGGCTTAAGAACTGTGTTTTATGAAAAAGCTGTAAAAGTTCATCGTCATTAATTTTAGTGCTTATAATTTGGTCGTTAGAACCATAGATAAGCGAATCTGTAGAAACTTCTAATGCATCAGCAATCTTTTTAGCTACATCAATCGTAGGCGAAGTTAAATTACGCTCGTATCTGGAAATGTGCGTAGCGTGAACCTCAATGAGTTTTGCTAAATCTCCTTGTGAAATATTTTTATCGGAACGAATTTTTTTCAGGTTATCTCCAAATGACATAAGTGTGTTATTAATAGCTGTAAACAACATAAATGATTTACAAAATTAACTATTTATAGACAAAAAATATATGATGTTAAAAAATATAAACAAATTTTATATTTTTGTATAAACATAAAATATATATTTGTAGTCAAATATGATTATTTAAAACTTATGAACAATCTCAACACTGCCAACCCCAACAACTACCTTTTCGAAACCAAATACTTAAAAATTCAAGTTTTGGGAGGTATCAGGTTTAACAATCTCGAAGCATTACGAGTTACTTTAGGAATCCAAAAACTAAAAACAGAAACTGTACTACGCCAAAATATCGATTTATACAACGACACATCAATAGAAAAGCTAACAAGAAAAGTAGCAGAACGATTAGAAATTGGCACAACGATAATACGAAGAGATTTAGATCAACTCACAAACGAACTGGAAAACTACCGATTGCAGGAAGTAGAACAACAAGGAAAAATCTACGAAAAGCAAGTAAAAGTGTTAACCGAGAACGAAATCAAAACCGCCAAAGCCTTTTTACAAAACCAAAATTTAATACAGGAAACCCAAAACCTAATCGGCAAAGCGGGCGTAATCGGAGAAGAAGTAAACAGACTTTTAATGTATTTAATCTTCACGAGCAGAAAAACAAACAATCCGTTACACTGCATCAGTTTAGGAAGTTCGGGAGCAGGAAAAACACATTTGCAAAGCAAAGTAGCCGAACTCATTCCGGAGGAAGACAAAATAGAAATGACCGTATTATCAGCCAATGCCTTTTATTATTTTAACCGCACCGAACTGCGAGGAAAACTCATTTTGATAGAAGATCTGGACGGAGCAGAAAGCGTATTGTATCCGCTTCGGGAACTGCAAAGCAAAAAGCGAATCACAAAAACAGTCGTTCATAAAGACAAAAAAGGAACAACCAAAACCATTCATTTAACAGTCGAAGGTCCTGTATGCGTGAGCGGTTGCACCACGCAGGAGAGCATTTATGAAGACAACTCCAATAGGAGTTTTCTTTTATACATTGACGAAAGCGAAGTGCAGGACGAGAAAATAATGAATTACCAAAGAAAGTTATCCGCAGGTAAAACCAACCAAGAGGAAGAATTACAAGCTAAATTACTACTTCAAAATTGTCAAAGACTACTCAAAACCATCACCGTCAAAAATCCTTTTGCCGAATATTTAAGTTTGCCACAATCGGTATTCAAACCAAGAAGAACCAACGCCCATTATTTGCAATTTATAGAAGTGATTACTTTTTACAAACAATACCAAAAGTTCCATCACATCGACAAAGAAACTGGCGAAGAATATATAGAAACCACCGTAGAAGACATACAAGAAGCCAATGAGCTGATTAAAGAAGTGTTGCTACGCAAAAGCGATACACTCACAGGCGCAAGCAGAAATCATTTAGAAAATTTAAAAGAATATTTAAAACAAAACAATCAAACCCAGTTTACCAATAGTGAAATCCGCAGGAATTTAAGAGTAAAAGAAACCACTTTGCGACGATACAATAACCAGTTATTAAGTGAAAATTACATCAAGAAAGTAAAAAGCAAAAACACAAAATCCTACTGCTATGAGATTACCGACATAGAAGAATATAAGAACCTGAAAACCTTGATAGATAAAGCATTGCAGGATTGTATCACACAAATACAACTCGCCAACTCGCACACAACTAACCACGCCAAAATGGCGAAGTCAATCAAAACAAAACCAGTTACTTAACTACCTAAAATCAAAATACTCTAAAATAAAACAGGTACATAAATAAAAAAAATGAAACAGCTAACACTACACAACGAAAGCTATCAGGAAATACACAAAGATTTTAGTAATTGGCTGGATATTTTAGGCTTTGCCGATAGTACGTTGCTGAGTTTGCCCAATCATCTCAAAGAGTTTTTTCATTACCCTGAAAACGAAAGCATCAATCAAATTAATACGATTACCGTTCAAATTATAAAAGACTACTACGAGCATCTAAAAACAAGGGACAATAAAGCCCGAGACGGCGGATTAAGCAAGGCGTATCTCAACAAGCATTTGCAAGCCTTATTCAAGTTCAACGATTATCTAAAAAGCCACAATCACAAAGCACTGCCCATACACCTCAAACGGGAAGAACAAAACCAGCGGGACAGCCTGCAAATACTCACACAAGACGAAATCAAACAACTATTTAAAGCTACAGAATTTAGCAACAGTCAGGAAAGAATCTGCAAAAGAGACACCGTAATATTAGTATTATTATACAGTTGCGGACTGCGCAGAAACGAAGTAATCAATCTGGAAATCAAAGACATATTATTCGATAAAGAACGAATTTATGTTCGAAAAGGCAAGAATTACAAAGAGCGATTTGTCCCCATAAACCAGTACAATATCAAAATTATTGAAGAATACATTTACGATTACCGCCCACAATTTAAAGACTACAAAGACACCGAATATTTATTAATCAACTACCGAGGGACACCATTGCAAGGACAAAGTTTGTGCAACAGATTAACCGAAATTGTCAAGGCTACTAACAATCAGGAACTAACAGCCAAAAACCTCACACCGCATATTTTACGGCATTCTATTGCCACGCATTTACTGGAACAAGGCGCAAAAATTGAAACCATCAGCCAGTTTTTAGGACACACTTCATTGGAAAGCACACAGATTTACACCCATTTATTAGAGGATAAAGCAAAAACTACAAACGATGAAAAACTTCATAACTCACTTAGAGAAAAACGGTTACTCAACCAAGAGTATCCCAGTATTCCAAAGGGCTACAGACCGCCTCAATATATGGATGAATAATTTTGGCACAAGCAAAGAAAGCATCGATTACAAAACATTCTTAAAATATGTAGAAGAACTCAAAAAGACAGGAATCAAAGTAAGAACCCTGCAAAGCTACATTGGAAACCTAAAAATATACTTCAGGTATTTACAGGAAGAAAATTATCGAAGCGATAATCCAATCGAAAACATCAACATCAAAGGCACAATAAGAACGGTAGTAGGTAATCTTTTGACAGCCGATGAACTGGAGGATTTGTATTATTCTTACCAAACTAAAGACAATGATCTGGCAAGGAAAAGGAACAAAATAATTATAGGATTATTGGTCTATCAAGGGTTGCAAAGTAAAGAATTACAACATTTAAAAGAAGAGCATATAGAACTCTACAAAGGCAAAATAACCATTCCACAAACCAAAAGAACAAACGGGCGAACACTCGAACTCAAACCGTGGCAGTTAATGGAAATGATGGAATACCTGCAACAAATCAGACCTAAAATCGTCCCCAAAGGCGAAGAGAATTTATTTACATCCAGCTACGGAAATACCAACATTAACAATGTGATTAAAAAGATAAGCGAAGAATTAAAACTAATCAACTACAATTATCAGAATGCCATCCAAATCAGAAACAGCGTGATTGTAAACTGGCTCAAAATACACAACTTACGGAAAACCCAATATCTGGCAGGACACCGCTATATTAGTTCTACCGAGCGTTACAAACAAGACAATTTAGAAAGTCTGCACGAAATGATTAATAGTTTTCATCCGATAAAATAAAATTATGGAACAAAATAATTACCTTTGGAATATTAAAAACAATATGATTATGGGAGCTTTAGAATTGAGAGATAGTGTTTTAGAATATATAAACACGGCTGACGAACGTCTTTTAAAAGTTGTTAAGGCTGTTATAGAAAGTTATCAGGAAAATGATATTGTGGCTTATACTATTGATGGAAAACCATTAACCAGAACGACCTACAAAGAAGAACTTCAAGAAGCAAAAGCAGAAATAAAAAGAGGTGAATATACATCTCAGGAAGATTTAGAAAAAGAATCAAATAACTGGTAATGGGTGAATTAAAAAAGGTTTGGACAAATACAGCCAAAGCACAGTTAAAAGCGATTTATGAAAATTACAAAGTTAAATCTCTTCAAGGCGCAAAAGCCATAAAAGATGAAATGCTACAAGTCACTAAAGAACTCCATTTTGCAGAACAATACCAACAAGATGAAATGGAACCTGAATTTAGAAGAATCATTGTAAGACACTATAAATTACTTTACATTGAGGAAAATGGAGTTGTGTTTATTGCAAGAATTTTTGACACTAGGCAAAATCCAAACAAACAAAATGAATAAAATCAAGGAGCAGAAATGTTCCTTTTTTTTATGTTCAAAAATCAAGTTCCAAAAGAAACAATCTGCAAAGAAACAGCAGAGGAATAAAGCGGTCTCCCTCTGGTCGCTTCCTTTGTTTCGTTCGGCTGTTCCAGTCAGTCGTTCCTCCTTCCGTTCCACAGTCCACTCGTCAGCATAGCACCTGCCAGCTCTGAAAAAGAGCAGGCAGTTACTATGCTTCCTCGTCCTCATCTTCACACGGTCGCTTCCGTCGTTCGTCGGGGCTACTACATCCACAATACCGCTTCATTATGTTCCGCTACGCTCCACTTCATTCAGCAGTATTATGTCTGTCGCCCCTTGTGTTTCGGCGGTTGCTCAAGGTCGCTCGGTTCGGGGTGCTCCACTTCGTTCTGCATTTGATTAAGGAACGCCCGAAAAGGGCTGATTTTATTGTTCCCTCTCTAGTTACTGGTTGCTTCTCTCGCTTCGTAAACTACGCTCGTTCCCGCCCCCCAGTACCTCGCTCCCGACCGCAACACCGCCACCCGTTCAGCAAAAAACGCTCCTTGCAAGCACCGCTTTTTTTGCTTCACTTGGGGTGTTTATTGTAGCACCGCATAGTTCAATCGCCACAGGGCTATGCTCATTTTTTGGAAGATTGCCAAGGGGAATTTTGGTAAAAAAGGGAGATTTAGGTTTTGGCAATCTTCCAAAAAAATCGAGCGCAGGATTAAAGCTTTATCGGTAAAATTGGGTTGCCGAATTTAGAGATTTAGGCATTTTTGTCAATGATAATGAGGGAATACAGAATATTTTGTTATTTTTACAAAGGAAGATGAAAGGGATACGTTCTTAAAAAAAAATACTGAAATCATCAGAAAAAGCATACTAAAAGTAGTGCCAGCCCAGCAAAATATCGCATAAGTTATTATCCTTTTGGTATGCAAGTGCCAGGTAGACATGGGCAAAGCGATAATTACCGTTACGGATTCCAAGGACAGGAAAAAGACGATGAGATTAAGGGTGAAGGGAATTCTTTGAATTATACTTTTAGAATGCACGACCCGAGGATTGGAAGGTTTTTATCTTTAGACCCATTAAGTCCTAAATATCCTCATAACTCACCTTATGCTTTTAGTGAGAATAGGGTTATTGATGGTGTTGAACTGGAAGGTGGAGAATATGAACACTATTCTTTGAGGTTTAATTTTCAAGAAGGACAACCAGTGCAAACTGTGATAAATCATGATTTTACACAACGTACAGTAGATTGGATGGTTCAATCTTGGGAAGCTGGTAAAATGAAAAAAATTGCAGACTATCCTATTATGGATAAAGCATATATATTAAATGTTAATGGTTCTAATTTTGTATTTAAAACATTTACCGAATTATCGAGAAATGTATTTACAGGTAAATGGAAAGATTTAAAAGAAGGAAATCATCCAACTTTATATGCAGCTGAGAAAAAGCTTGAAAAAATATTTCAAGCTACTGATATGGTAGGAGGGCTGATTGTTTTTGGAAAGAGCATAAAAGATTTTTCAAATATATTTAAAGCACCTAAGACTGGTGTTTCCCAAGGACTTTTATCTATAGAAGAAGGAGCCACTTTTTCTGCAAGTGAGGTGAACGCTGCAAAGTATATGCAAAGTTTAGGAAAAGATGTTGTATTAAGAGCTCCTCAAGGAACAAGAGCTGGTGGAGCAACTTCTGATTTATTAGTTAATAACGTTAATTATGATGTATTTACACCAACATCTAATAATGTTAATAGAATTATATCTGCGATGGCAAAAAAAAATAGTCAAACTACAGGAATTGTATTAGACCTTTCAAAAACTGAAGTTACAGCTTCTCAATTGGGTAACGCTTTACAGCGTGTACAAGGTTCGGGAGCTAAGAATATAAAAGATATTGTAATAATGCCAAAATAAATTATGTCAAAAATTAAGTGTAAATGCGGGAATACGATAGGTCTTGGGGATATACCTAGTCCAAATCAATCATTGATAATCTCAGATGTTAAATTTGATAATTTTCAAGGATTAGTTGATGTTGAAAAAATTTATGATGAAATGAAAATTGTTGTTCATTGTGAAAATTGCAGTAGATTATATATTTATTTCAATGGATTTAATTTACCACCGACAATATACATTAAAGACTTTGACTGAACCTCGCTCTGAGAAGTATTATTGTTAAATAGAATTTGTTGTGTGTAATGTGTAAATTTCTACTGATTTCGTTACCAACACTCTAAAACAAGTATAAAAGCCACTTCTATTACGGAGTGGCTTTTTGGTTGTTTATAGAGTTGCTACATGTTTAGCGGAAAAATCTTTTGAATTATCAATACTCCCCCAGCTCGCGCGAGCAGAAATAAGTTCAACAGCTCGCGCGATGCCTCTGGCTCGTGCCCATTCCAATAAGCAAACAAAGCATATAAAAACAAAAAAGCAACTCGTTACTGGAGGGCACTGAAAAAGTCCTTCTTTTCAAAAACTCATTAAAAAATCGATTAAATAAGAGTTTGATTTTATTTAAACTCTTTTTTTTACTCAAATTTGATTTTCTGAGATTATAGAGGATTACAACAAGAAAAAGGAGTACAAACAATAGCGTTTGTGCTCCTTTTTGGTTTTTTCCCCAGCTGGTGCGAGCAGAAATAAGTTCAACGGCTAGCGCGATGCCTCTGGCTCGTGCCCATCCCAATAAGCAAACAAAACATATAAAAACAAAAAAGCAACTCATAACTGGGTTGCTTTTTTTGTTTTAAGAAAGTTGTTTTTGAATATCTTTTTGAAAGACAAAAGCTCTTAGCATGGCTTTAATGCTGTTAATGTCTTCTTGGCTTAAGAACTGTGTTTTATGAAAAAGCTGTAAAAGTTCATCGTCATTAATTTTAGTGCTTATAATTTGGTCGTTAGAACCATAGATAAGCGAATCTGTAGAAACTTCTAATGCATCAGCAATCTTTTTAGCTACATCAATCGTAGGCGAAGTTAAATTACGCTCGTATCTGGAAATGTGCGTAGCGTGAACCTCAATGAGTTTTGCTAAATCTCCTTGTGAAATATTTTTATCGGAACGAATTTTTTTCAGGTTATCTCCAAATGACATAAGTGTGTTATTAATAGCTGTAAACAACATAAATGATTTACAAAATTAACTATTTATAGACAAAAAATATATGATGTTAAAAAATATAAACAAATTTTATATTTTTGTATAAACATAAAATATATATTTGTAGTCAAATATGATTATTTAAAACTTATGAACAATCTCAACACTGCCAACCCCAACAACTACCTTTTCGAAACCAAATACTTAAAAATTCAAGTTTTGGGAGGTATCAGGTTTAACAATCTCGAAGCATTACGAGTTACTTTAGGAATCCAAAAACTAAAAACAGAAACTGTACTACGCCAAAATATCGATTTATACAACGACACATCAATAGAAAAGCTAACAAGAAAAGTAGCAGAACGATTAGAAATTGGCACAACGATAATACGAAGAGATTTAGATCAACTCACAAACGAACTGGAAAACTACCGATTGCAGGAAGTAGAACAACAAGGAAAAATCTACGAAAAGCAAGTAAAAGTGTTAACCGAGAACGAAATCAAAACCGCCAAAGCCTTTTTACAAAACCAAAATTTAATACAGGAAACCCAAAACCTAATCGGCAAAGCGGGCGTAATCGGAGAAGAAGTAAACAGACTTTTAATGTATTTAATCTTCACGAGCAGAAAAACAAACAATCCGTTACACTGCATCAGTTTAGGAAGTTCGGGAGCAGGAAAAACACATTTGCAAAGCAAAGTAGCCGAACTCATTCCGGAGGAAGACAAAATAGAAATGACCGTATTATCAGCCAATGCCTTTTATTATTTTAACCGCACCGAACTGCGAGGAAAACTCATTTTGATAGAAGATCTGGACGGAGCAGAAAGCGTATTGTATCCGCTTCGGGAACTGCAAAGCAAAAAGCGAATCACAAAAACAGTCGTTCATAAAGACAAAAAAGGAACAACCAAAACCATTCATTTAACAGTCGAAGGTCCTGTATGCGTGAGCGGTTGCACCACGCAGGAGAGCATTTATGAAGACAACTCCAATAGGAGTTTTCTTTTATACATTGACGAAAGCGAAGTGCAGGACGAGAAAATAATGAATTACCAAAGAAAGTTATCCGCAGGTAAAACCAACCAAGAGGAAGAATTACAAGCTAAATTACTACTTCAAAATTGTCAAAGACTACTCAAAACCATCACCGTCAAAAATCCTTTTGCCGAATATTTAAGTTTGCCACAATCGGTATTCAAACCAAGAAGAACCAACGCCCATTATTTGCAATTTATAGAAGTGATTACTTTTTACAAACAATACCAAAAGTTCCATCACATCGACAAAGAAACTGGCGAAGAATATATAGAAACCACCGTAGAAGACATACAAGAAGCCAATGAGCTGATTAAAGAAGTGTTGCTACGCAAAAGCGATACACTCACAGGCGCAAGCAGAAATCATTTAGAAAATTTAAAAGAATATTTAAAACAAAACAATCAAACCCAGTTTACCAATAGTGAAATCCGCAGGAATTTAAGAGTAAAAGAAACCACTTTGCGACGATACAATAACCAGTTATTAAGTGAAAATTACATCAAGAAAGTAAAAAGCAAAAACACAAAATCCTACTGCTATGAGATTACCGACATAGAAGAATATAAGAACCTGAAAACCTTGATAGATAAAGCATTGCAGGATTGTATCACACAAATACAACTCGCCAACTCGCACACAACTAACCACGCCAAAATGGCGAAGTCAATCAAAACAAAACCAGTTACTTAACTACCTAAAATCAAAATACTCTAAAATAAAACAGGTACATAAATAAAAAAAATGAAACAGCTAACACTACACAACGAAAGCTATCAGGAAATACACAAAGATTTTAGTAATTGGCTGGATATTTTAGGCTTTGCCGATAGTACGTTGCTGAGTTTGCCCAATCATCTCAAAGAGTTTTTTCATTACCCTGAAAACGAAAGCATCAATCAAATTAATACGATTACCGTTCAAATTATAAAAGACTACTACGAGCATCTAAAAACAAGGGACAATAAAGCCCGAGACGGCGGATTAAGCAAGGCGTATCTCAACAAGCATTTGCAAGCCTTATTCAAGTTCAACGATTATCTAAAAAGCCACAATCACAAAGCACTGCCCATACACCTCAAACGGGAAGAACAAAACCAGCGGGACAGCCTGCAAATACTCACACAAGACGAAATCAAACAACTATTTAAAGCTACAGAATTTAGCAACAGTCAGGAAAGAATCTGCAAAAGAGACACCGTAATATTAGTATTATTATACAGTTGCGGACTGCGCAGAAACGAAGTAATCAATCTGGAAATCAAAGACATATTATTCGATAAAGAACGAATTTATGTTCGAAAAGGCAAGAATTACAAAGAGCGATTTGTCCCCATAAACCAGTACAATATCAAAATTATTGAAGAATACATTTACGATTACCGCCCACAATTTAAAGACTACAAAGACACCGAATATTTATTAATCAACTACCGAGGGACACCATTGCAAGGACAAAGTTTGTGCAACAGATTAACCGAAATTGTCAAGGCTACTAACAATCAGGAACTAACAGCCAAAAACCTCACACCGCATATTTTACGGCATTCTATTGCCACGCATTTACTGGAACAAGGCGCAAAAATTGAAACCATCAGCCAGTTTTTAGGACACACTTCATTGGAAAGCACACAGATTTACACCCATTTATTAGAGGATAAAGCAAAAACTACAAACGATGAAAAACTTCATAACTCACTTAGAGAAAAACGGTTACTCAACCAAGAGTATCCCAGTATTCCAAAGGGCTACAGACCGCCTCAATATATGGATGAATAATTTTGGCACAAGCAAAGAAAGCATCGATTACAAAACATTCTTAAAATATGTAGAAGAACTCAAAAAGACAGGAATCAAAGTAAGAACCCTGCAAAGCTACATTGGAAACCTAAAAATATACTTCAGGTATTTACAGGAAGAAAATTATCGAAGCGATAATCCAATCGAAAACATCAACATCAAAGGCACAATAAGAACGGTAGTAGGTAATCTTTTGACAGCCGATGAACTGGAGGATTTGTATTATTCTTACCAAACTAAAGACAATGATCTGGCAAGGAAAAGGAACAAAATAATTATAGGATTATTGGTCTATCAAGGGTTGCAAAGTAAAGAATTACAACATTTAAAAGAAGAGCATATAGAACTCTACAAAGGCAAAATAACCATTCCACAAACCAAAAGAACAAACGGGCGAACACTCGAACTCAAACCGTGGCAGTTAATGGAAATGATGGAATACCTGCAACAAATCAGACCTAAAATCGTCCCCAAAGGCGAAGAGAATTTATTTACATCCAGCTACGGAAATACCAACATTAACAATGTGATTAAAAAGATAAGCGAAGAATTAAAACTAATCAACTACAATTATCAGAATGCCATCCAAATCAGAAACAGCGTGATTGTAAACTGGCTCAAAATACACAACTTACGGAAAACCCAATATCTGGCAGGACACCGCTATATTAGTTCTACCGAGCGTTACAAACAAGACAATTTAGAAAGTCTGCACGAAATGATTAATAGTTTTCATCCGATAAAATAAAATTATGGAACAAAATAATTACCTTTGGAATATTAAAAACAATATGATTATGGGAGCTTTAGAATTGAGAGATAGTGTTTTAGAATATATAAACACGGCTGACGAACGTCTTTTAAAAGTTGTTAAGGCTGTTATAGAAAGTTATCAGGAAAATGATATTGTGGCTTATACTATTGATGGAAAACCATTAACCAGAACGACCTACAAAGAAGAACTTCAAGAAGCAAAAGCAGAAATAAAAAGAGGTGAATATACATCTCAGGAAGATTTAGAAAAAGAATCAAATAACTGGTAATGGGTGAATTAAAAAAGGTTTGGACAAATACAGCCAAAGCACAGTTAAAAGCGATTTATGAAAATTACAAAGTTAAATCTCTTCAAGGCGCAAAAGCCATAAAAGATGAAATGCTACAAGTCACTAAAGAACTCCATTTTGCAGAACAATACCAACAAGATGAAATGGAACCTGAATTTAGAAGAATCATTGTAAGACACTATAAATTACTTTACATTGAGGAAAATGGAGTTGTGTTTATTGCAAGAATTTTTGACACTAGGCAAAATCCAAACAAACAAAATGAATAAAATCAAGGAGCAGAAATGTTCCTTTTTTTTATGTTCAAAAATCAAGTTCCAAAAGAAACAATCTGCAAAGAAACAGCAGAGGAATAAAGCGGTCTCCCTCTGGTCGCTTCCTTTGTTTCGTTCGGCTGTTCCAGTCAGTCGTTCCTCCTTCCGTTCCACAGTCCACTCGTCAGCATAGCACCTGCCAGCTCTGAA
Organism: Flavobacterium flavigenum; assembly: GCF_027111255.2. NCBI lineage: Bacteria > Pseudomonadati > Bacteroidota > Flavobacteriia > Flavobacteriales > Flavobacteriaceae > Flavobacterium > Flavobacterium flavigenum. The sequence goes on from NZ_CP114285.2 coordinate 2,074,769, forward strand.
AAAGAGCAGGCAGTTACTATGCTTCCTCGTCCTCATCTTCACACGGTCGCTTCCGTCGTTCGTCGGGGCTACTACATCCACAATACCGCTTCATTATGTTCCGCTACGCTCCACTTCATTCAGCAGTATTATGTCTGTCGCCCCTTGTGTTTCGGCGGTTGCTCAAGGTCGCTCGGTTCGGGGTGCTCCACTTCGTTCTGCATTTGATTAAGGAACGCCCGAAAAGGGCTGATTTTATTGTTCCCTCTCTAGTTACTGGTTGCTTCTCTCGCTTCGTAAACTACGCTCGTTCCCGCCCCCCAGTACCTCGCTCCCGACCGCAACACCGCCACCCGTTCAGCAAAAAACGCTCCTTGCAAGCACCGCTTTTTTTGCTTCACTTGGGGTGTTTATTGTAGCACCGCATAGTTCAATCGCCACAGGGCTATGCTCATTTTTTGGAAGATTGCCAAGGGGAATTTTGGTAAAAAAGGGAGATTTAGGTTTTGGCAATCTTCCAAAAAAATCGAGCGCAGGATTAAAGCTTTATCGGTAAAATTGGGTTGCCGAATTTAGAGATTTAGGCATTTTTGTCAATGATAATGAGGGAATACAGAATATTTTGTTATTTTTACAAAGGAAGATGAAAGGGATACGTTCTTAAAAAAAAATACTGAAATCATCAGAAAAAGCATACTAAAAGTAGTGCCAGCCCAGCAAAATATCGCATAAGTTATTATCCTTTTGGACAGTTAGTGCCTAATAGACATGGTTCAAGCGATAGCTACCGTTACGGATTCCAGGGACAGGAAAAAGACGATGAGATTAAGGGTGAAGGGAATTCGCTTAACTATACTTTTAGGATGCACGACCCGAGGGTGGGGAGGTTTTTTGCTGTGGATCCTTTAGCGCCTAAATATCCCCATAATTCTCCTTATGCATTCTCTGAAAATAGAGTTATTGATGCAGTTGAATTAGAAGGATTAGAAGCCCAAACACTTAATGGTGGAGGTACGGTTTATGGCCCTTACACTTCTGCAGAAGCTGGGCGAGAAAATGGAGCTCAAGTTTATTTGGAAGAAGTAGTAGTGACACGCACCCCTGTTTCTTTTGATGAGAAGTTTGCAAATATGAGTGCTTCATTAGCAGCTGTAAAACGTGGTTATGGTAATCAATGGATTGCAAATGGAAGTATATATAATCAAGTGTCATCTAATACTCTTATTGTTAATAAAATTGGAGAGGATAATCCTGAATTTAAATTTATTTATCCTCCCGATATGGGATCTTTGGATAGAGAAGGGTCAGATGGCCTCAGATGGTATGGCTGTGCTTCTTGCCATGCTGAAATGGTGCATATAGATATGCCGCTTATAACTCAAGAGAAGCTTTTACAGGCAAGTTTATTGGTCAACAAATAAATGCATTAATGCTTGGAAGAGCTTTAAAATTAATGCGTACTCCAAATGTAATACCTAAGTCATTAGGAGCAGCTTCAAAAGGATTTACAAGTAGATGGCCTTGGAAAAAAGTGCTTACAGCCAAAGAAATAGAAGTTGCAAGTTGTGACGCAGATGCTTTAAAAATTCAAAAAATGATAGGAGGGGATATTTTAACAGTATCAAATCCAAGAGGAATGCAGTTAGGACCAGTAAGATACGGAGAAGAAACAATTTCTGGATGGTATTACCATAAAGCTGTATTTAAAGATAATATGGTATATGATAGAATGACTGGACCTAGTGGTATGCATATTGATAGATACAAAGAATTATTTGAATACGCTACTGATTTAATCTTTAAATAATTATGGAAGAAAATATTTTAAAATTATTAAATAAAATTATAAATGACATTGAACTAAGGCCCAAAATGTTTTTTGTAAACCCTAATTATCGTGAATTGTCTTCTTATTTATTTGGTTATCTAACCTGTATTGATAATATTAATTCTACTCATATTAATAATCTCTTTTCGGAGTGGTTAAATAATAGAAATATAAAAACTTCTTTATTTTGGACAGAATATATTTTAAGAATAAGTGCAAATGATAATGAAAAATATGCATATGAAATATTGATAAAGGAATTTAAATTATTTTTAAAAGCTAATAATGCCGATGGCTCGGATATATTAACATAACCCCGCTCCCGCACGAATTCTTTCTTGTGGCTCGTAAAGACAAATATACTAACTGGTTTGTTCTAAGTTCTCGATTACGCAGGTTCATTAAACAAAAAAGCAATTTGTAAAAGAATTGCTTTTTTGATGGTTTAAAATATAGTAATCGGTTCATGCGAATAATAACGAGTCTGAATATGTGCTTAAAGAACACCCTATTTGCATCGAGTAACTAAATTAAAAACACAAAACAAGCGTTTGCAACGCAAATATTTACAAACAGAAATAATAAGGTTTACTTCTGTTTTTTTTTAAAAAATTAAAAATAATGAACTAACCAAAAACCAAAACAAAACCAATGAAATTAAAATTACTTACCGTGACGAGCCTTCTTGTAGTCAACATAATTACAGTTGTAGCGCAAACTAATACCAATACTGGGACAGACGCAGGTAATGCCGGAGCCTACAACAGTGCTTTTGGCTATTATGCAGGAAATCTTATTACAGGCAACAATAATTCTTTTGTAGGCTATTTTGCGGGTCAGGCCACCACTACAGGAGAATACAATTCTTTTTTTGGAGCCAATAGCGGTGTTAATAATGTTGCTGGAAAAGATAATGTTTTCTCAGGCTTTAAATCAGGATATACAAATTTCGGAGGATCCAGAAATGTATTCATTGGCCGTGAATCGGGGTTTCTCAATAGTAGCGGAAATAATAACGTGTTTACAGGCTATGAGTCAGGATTTAGTAATTCCAGCGGAGAAGGAAATGTCTTTTCGGGTTATAAAGCGGGTTATAGTAATATTTCAGGAAAAAATAATATTTTCATAGGCTATGAATCTGGACTCAGTAATGATATAGGGAATTACAATGTATTTGCAGGTTTTCGAGCGGGTAAGAACAATAAACAAGGTACTTACAATGTGTTTGTAGGTCAGCATTCAGGATTTAATAACATTAATGGATATGAAAATGTCTTTGCGGGATTTCACTCAGGATATACTAACTTATCAGGAAGTGGTAATGTATTTTTAGGTTCCGGTTCAGGAAATTACAATTCGACTGGCAGTTATAATATCTTTGCAGGATATCGGGTAGGAAACGAGAACACTTCAGGACACGAGAATATTTATTTTGGGTTTAAAGCAGGATATCATAGTAAAGGATCAGGTAATGTTTTTATAGGACAGCACGCAGGATATTGGGAAATGGAAAACAATCGTTTGTACATAGATAGTAACCCAAATACGAATATACCAAATTCGGTAATAGATGCCAGTACAGCAACTATCCCATTGATTTACGGGAAATTTGACACAGATCAATTAGGTATTAACACCAAACTAATTCCAACAGGTTATACCATGGCCGTAAAAGGCAAAATGATAGCAGAGGAACTAAAGGTACAATTGTATGCGAACTGGCCGGACTACGTATTTGATAAAAAGTATAATCTGCCGCCATTAAGTGAAGTAGAGCAGCACATTAAAGAAAAAGGGCACCTAAAAGACATTCCATCAGCAGAAGAAGTTTCCCAAAACGGCATTCTGCTAGGAGAGATGAATGCAAAACTGCTTCAGAAAATTGAAGAGCTGACCCTTTACATAATTGAGCAGGAAGCACGTATAAAAAAATTAGAGGCAGCCATGAGTTCAAAGTAATAGGATGACTTAGCCAAAAATAAACTACAACCTCAAAAAGTTGTAGTTTTTTGTTTTATGAATTTTGCAAGAGGATTATTTGCTGAATGGAATAACATTAACAGCATTAATACAGCAGTTGAGTTCAGACAAATTTCCTATCTTTGATGGCTAGAGATATCGTTAATAGTAACATTCTGCCAACTAAGTATTTTTAAACAATTATGGATATAGTCAAATTTAAAATCACATCGAAAACGATAAAAGTAGAAGTACGCAATTCGAATAATTATGTTTTTAATTTTAATACGGCTTTAGACATTGCAAAAGAAGACAGGGATGTTTTATTAAAACTATACAATGCCTTAGATATCCTGTTTAGGAAAGAAACACCAAGCGAAACAAAAAACTACATTTCACCCAACCAAACCAATATATTAGACCAGATTTCTGCTGCTGATAATTTAGAACAGGAAAAATAGTATTGTATTGTATTGTAGTGTAGTGTGGAAAATAAAAAAAATGATTGTTTTTATATATAATACTACCTATAATTTTCTTTTACAATTATGTCCAGCGGTATAAAATGTACCGGATCTAAACTTTCCTGTAAAATAATTTTTTTATAGAGATAATTTATCCCCATATACCCCTGCTCTTCTGGCTTCTGGTTGATTAAAAAGTCAATTATTCCCGAATTTAAATAGGTTATATTTTCTTTTAAAAGATCGTAACCTATTATTCTTATTCCTTTTATATTGTGTTTGTCTAAAAATTGCGCAACAACATAAGCACGGGAATTAGGAACAAATATACTGCTGATGTTTTTAAACATTTCCAGATTAAGCAGATTCGCATCCGGTTCTTTAATGGTCATTTCAGAGAAACTAAAATTTGTGAGTTCAGGATGGTCTTCAAAAAAAGCATAAAACCCTTTAATACGTTGCAGATAGACAGAAGTATTATCTATTTCTTTGGCTATTTTGACTATAAGTACATTGCGCTCATTTTTTACTGCAAAACTAATAAGACGTCCTGCTAAATAGCCACTTTTAAAAGCGTCCTGCCCAATATAATAATGATCTATTTTATCTTTAATATCGGAATCTATCATCACTACAGGCTTGTTCTTCTTTTTGTATTCATCAAGAAATGCAATTGATTCTTCATGAAAAATAGGCGAAAAGAGCAATCCGTCGCATTCAAAATCCAGTACTTCAGCCACCATTTTCTGAAATAAACTACTTTCAAAATCATAAAGAAAATACTGGAGTTCGATACCAAATTTTTTAAATTCTTCGGATGCCTTTTCTATTCCGCTTAACTGGCTTCCCCAGTATTCCAGCTTTTCGGATTTAGGTAAAAAAACAGCTATTTTACATTTCTTATTAGAAGCTAAGTTACTTGCAAAAATATTCCGTTTAAATCCGTGTTTTTTAATTATGGCATTTACCTTATCTATATTCTCCTGCGATACCTGGCCGCGTTTATGAATAATCCTGTCCACTGTTCCGGGCGAAACATTGGCTAGTTCTGCTATTTTTTTTATTGTTATGATATTGTTTAGCTTTAAGTTAAATAATTAAATTAAAGTTATAAAATTAATTTAATTATTCCATATATCTTTTTCTCCATGTTTTTTAATATAGCTTTACAAAAGAATGTGATTAAACATTAAGATTACTCAATATACATTTAATAGTTTACTAAACTTCGCTGGTCTTAAAAAAAAAAACAGTAATCAGGTTAATCATCAAACAAATTCAAATTCTTATTTTTCATCATTTTTTTGCTGAAATCATTTTTTGAATTTCTACTAAAGAGATATCCGGATTTGCGCCAGACGATGCAGCCACTAACGCACCCACTGCACAAGCGAAGTCAATCGCTTTTTGAGGTGTACTTCCTGTTAGCAAACAAGTAATTAATGAAGCTAAAAACGAGTCGCCTGCACCTACCGTATCAACTACCTTGACAGCATAACCTGCATTTTCATACAATGTCCCTTTCCATAACAATACTGCTCCGTGTTTGCCTTTTGTTACGCAAATAGATGGTGTATTGGTGTGAGTTGCTATAAAATGAATATTCTCTTCGAGCGAGGTAAAAGGAGATTGCAATGCAGCCGAAATTTCAAGAATTTCTTCATCATTAAATTTTATGAAATTTGCCTCCAGCATCAATTTCTCTAGAATTTCATATGAATAATGTGGCTTTCTTAAATTGACATCAAATACTTTAAAAACTTCATTTTGTAATAATGATTCTAACGATTTTCTTGACACGTCATCCCTGCAAACTAAACTTCCGTAAATTAAAACATCTGCATTCTTTACCAATTTTTGAGCATAATCGTTTATTTCAATTTTGTCCCAGGCAGATGGATAATGAATATCATAGGTTGCTGAGCCATTTTTATCCAGTGTTACCTTTACCAAGCCTGTAGGATATGTTTCTGATTTTGAAATTGTATTAGTATCAATTCCTAAGCTTTCCACTTCATGAAGTATTGCATCGCCATTATCATCATTTCCTACACCGCTGATCATTGAGACTTCGCAACCCAGGCTTTTCATTCGAAGGGCGACATTTAGTGGCGCTCCTCCAATCTTTTTTTCGTTTTCAAAAACATCCCAGAGAATTTCTCCAAATGCCACTACTTTAAGTTTTCTATTGTTGTTCATTATACTTTTTTTATAAAATTACGATTTAATTAAAAACTTTCATTGATCAAACAATCCTTAAATTTATTTCATAAAAAAAGGGAATATCCAATTAAATGAATATTCCCTTTTGCTATTCTTAGAACTAAATTAGTTAACTAATACTTTTGCTGTTTTTATTCCTTCAGCTGATTTTGATCTTACTACATACAAACCTGTATTTAAATCAAAACTTGTATCTGCTCCTGTTTTGAATGATTTAACTAAAGCACCGCTAATACCGTAAACATCTACCTGAGTATCCGATTTTACATTCGATACAAAAACTGATTTGCCGTTTGAGAAAACGTTTGATACAGCGTCAGCATGGAAATCATTAGTCCCAAGAGAAGGTGTCACTACAGCAGCACCAACTACTTCAATTTTATGAATAGTAACATTTGCGTCAGAATAAATATAAATTTTACCTGCAGCAGATACTGGAGCTGTTAAAATTTCATTAGGTTTTATAGATGTTGCAGCTGTATTTGTAACTGAAGCAGTAGCTAAAACATTAACTCCATTTGATACTGTAAGATTACGATCTGCACCACTATTACTACCATGTCTAAACCAAACTTTAACAGAACAAGCTCCATCAACATTAAAAGAAAAATAACGAGTAGACGGTAAATTATTACTTACTGTTGCATTACCATTAGTTTTAATACCATCAGTAGCTATAAAACCATCACTATAAGTCGTCCCAGTTGTAACCATCGCGCCAAATAAATTATTTGAAGTCGTATGAGAGGTTAAGTTTAGTAAATCTATTTGTATTGTCGTTACTGGAGTTGTACTAGTAAGACCCAAATACGTTGTTGGCCAGTTTGCTTTATCATCACTAAAATTCCAAGTTTTTTGTGCATTAACAGAGAATGTCGCAAACAGCACAATTGATGTAAAATAAAGTAATTCTCTTTTCATAATATAATTTTAAAAGTTTAATAATCAGTGTAATCGATTATCTAAGTTAAGATTTTTTTATTATTATTTTAAAAAAACATTTAAAATTTATCGATTCCTTATTTAAATAATTCCACTTACTTTAAAAAACTATAATCATTATAAGAAAAGCGGGTCTCTGGAAAACCAAAAGACCCGCTTTTTAAAATTAAATTTAAAACTACTATTAGTTGGTAATCACTTTTACAGCTTTTTGACCATCTTCAGCTTTAATTAAAACAATCCAAACTCCGGTTTGAAATTCAAAATCGATATCCTGAGCTGTTTTGAATGTTTTTACTTTAGCTCCTGTAATCGTGTAAATTGCTACTGCAGTTTCTGACTTAACGTTTGAAATGGCAATACGGTTTTTATAAGCAAGAACGTTCACAGCAGAAGTTGGCGTATTATCCTTTACACCTAAATTATCATTAGAAATTAATTGTGGCAGGGGATCCCAGCCATCGCTTCCTTTTGTGAAATTTAGAGTTGTAATAGCAGTACCGTCTGTTAATGAAGCTGCAGCCAGTTTAGTTGACCACGCTACACGTCCTGATGCATTGTTTACACCAGAATTTTCAATTGTTCCATATTCGTACATTTTAGCTGACTGACCGCCTAAACTATCATTCCATCCCGCAGGTACTATCAATGACTGGTTTTCATTTCCTGGGAAATTTGACGTTTCAATAGTGGTGTTGTAAAAAACTACCTCACTTGTTGTAGCTTGCCATGGACGACCAAAATAACCTGGTTTTGAACGATACGCTGAAGCCGTTTCTGTACCCGGGATAGCAGTTGTCACTTTACACTCGTACATTAAGTACCCTCTGCCACTAGTTTGCTGCGGCGCTGTTATGTAAGCCTGATCTCCTGCAGTATCGCTTGTATTCATAGCTAAATCAGTTTTATAGAAAACTGCAGTCATTCCTCCAAAAATATAATCAACAGCTCCCATCATTACCCCTTTGTAAGCCACAAGCCTTGTTCCTGTTCCTCCATAGAAAGAATCCTGGCGACCTACTACCCTACATTTATTCAGGACTACTTTATCAATATTATTAGCTATTGCAATAGCAGCTGCTCTTTCTACAAAACTTCTGTTCTGAACAGCCGTATTTCCAATATCAGTAGGTCTTATACCTTTACTTCCTGAAGACCACATTACGACAACGTCTTCAGATTCTTTTTTAGAAATGTATTGGTTAAATGAGTTCTCAAAGATAATGTCATTCGCTTCGAAACCATTCGCTGTAACAACTACAGTAGCATTCCAGTAAGATCCGTTTGTTGTTCCTGAACCTTTGTTTTCATACGATAAATAACCGTTTTCTTTGTTCACTTTTAAAACATCTGCATGCCATTTCTGGTCAGATGACATACTGTAATAATTGTAACCATGACCATAATAAGATGTGATTCTTACCGCTCCTGCATCAATATCAACACCTTTATTCAATAGCTTAATGTTTGGAGTAGAAGCTGCATTTTTAAACGTTACATTTGCCTGATTAATTACCAGCATCTCTTCGTAATTACCCGGATCAATCATAACCGTAACACGATCTGTAGCTGTACGTGTCATTCTTGCAACATCTGCAAGCGCCGCATTAATAGTTTTGTATGGCTTATCTGAACCAACAGCCAGAACAGGTGCATAAGATATACTTCCTTGTGAAGCTGTAGACAGGAAGTCCAGTGTTTTAGAAGTTGCTGCATTTGCCACATTTAGATTAGAAGTTAAAGCCATCGCTACACTGCTGTCTAATCCGCTGTATGAAATACTATAAGTTCCATTACGTAATGTTATTCCCGAAACAGAGTTAAAGTTATATACATACCCGCTTTCATTTAAGTTAGTGAACGTTAACTTTAAGTTACTAATTTGGGTAGCGTTTAAACCTGTTGTATTGATAGTAATAGGATATGCCGCTTTTAATGTAAATGCAACATTCGCATTAGTATTACCGGTAATTGTAATTTTATTAGCCAGTACTTCATAATCATTTACACCTTGACCTGAAATTGTATATTCTGTATTTGGTTCTAAATTTACTGTATAAGAACCATCAACTGTATTAATAACCGGTGCTGGCACATAAATTTTATTAGCTGCTGCAGGAGCTGTATATTTTAATACTAAATTAGAAATTTTAGTTCCTAAACCTGTAATAGTACCGCTAACTGTGTATAATTGTACTTTTTCAATTACTACATTATGACTGGTAGTAGTCTTTAATACCTGCAATGAACTTCCATTATTAATCACATATCCATTAGCACCTGATAAACTTATATCATACGTATATCCGGCAGGCAATTTTACTGTGTAAGAACCAGAAGTAATGGTTGCCGGGAAAACTTTACCAACAGCATTTGTAAACTGGACATTATAGCCGTTAGGAATTCCGTTAGCCAAAGTTACATCTATAGTTCCGGTTAAGTTAACATAATCAGCATCTTTTCTATAGATTCTATAATAACTTGGTTTACCTTTTGTGTCAAAAATATGATAAGTACCTGATTTTTTAGCCACAAATTTAATTTCTGTTATAGCAGATGTAAATGCTACTTTATCTGTTTGTTCTGTCGCGTTACCAACATATTCAAAATTTAGAACTCCTCCACCATCACCATCTGTTTTGGTAATAACTGTTACCTCATCATCTGCACTTAAAGTCAGACTTAAATATCTCCCTACAGCTGCTGCTGCATTAACATATAATCTTCCCTGATAATCTGTTGTCCCTGAAGCATCTTCATCGAAACGGGTAAGGTTTGTATTAAGCGTTCTTAACCTGTCATTTGACCCTCCAACCCAGCTTAATACTCCAGCTGAAAAAGATGGCAATACATTATTATTACTACCAACAACAACAGAAGACAAATACCAGCTATTAATAGCTAACTGATTTAGTTTATTATTGTACAAAGTACCATCAAGTTGCGTAGCAGCAAAATCCCAAACATCCGTTTTACCATTTGAAGCAATAACTTGTGCAGCATTCTCAACACTCATTCCATGAATATAGATTTCTGCTGTAGGGTTTGCAGCGCTAATTAATTTTGCTGTAATAACTGCCTTAGGACCTGTGTAAGAAAAATTAAATGGCTGAGCATCTGTTAATCCATTATTTTGTGCTCTGATAGTTCCCAAGAGATTATTTGATGCATCTCTAAATTCTAAAAGGGCATCAGGAGATCCGTACATACATGCTATTACAGTAATAGTTGCATTGCCTGCTACCGCTATATCAAATGAATTACCTGCATAAAAAACACCTCCGTGAGCAGCATCATGATAACCAAATTTTACAGCATCAGTAGCCGTATTACTTTTTATGGTAACCATACCGTCATTGGTAACAAAAGTATTGTAACGCAAAGAAGTATAAGCTGTCTGAGGCATTTCAGAACCATTTGCAAAATTATACGTGTACGTTTTTCCAAATTCCGGTGCAGGAACAATACTATTGTCTTTAATAGTAATTGAATATGTTTTTGGATCAGTTGCGCTATTGGCATAAGTAACTGTCATTACATCGCCGCTAACGCTTACTGAAGCAATATCTCCTGTTACAGCTGGTGTAAAAGTAGATAATGCGCTACCATTCAAATTAATTCGTACTGATGCTTTATCACTCGTAGCACTGATTACAGTACCAGCACTAACACCAACAGTAGCATTAGTTGCAGCATCAATTCCAGATTTAAGATTAATAGTCGTTCCGTTTACAACAATAGTACCTGTTTTTTGTACATAAGAACTTAATGAAACAGGATAAGGTACTGGAGAAACCTCAATGTATGGCAAATAATTAGTTGCCCCTACACTTTCAAGTGTAACTGTACCAGCAGTTCCTACGTATAAAATATTAACATAAGTTGGGGCCCCATTACTAAAAGTTGTTCCAGTATTATTATTAACCGTCGTTATATCAAAAGCACCAGTTGCACTTGTAGCTTTTATAGTACCGCCTGAATACTGATCAGTCGCTACTCTAATGTAACTATTTCCTGCAACCTTAAGGGTAATTTTGTTTCCCGCTTTAAACGCAATACCGTGTTGGGCTCCGTTTAAACTATAAGCATTACAACAACCAGCCTCGATTTTAAACAATCCTAGTTCGTAATTATTTCCCGGATAAGCAGATGGAATAATACTCTGGTCTCTTAAATCAAACAAATACGCTATGTTTTTTTCAGCCGAAGTAAAGTTTTTACCGAGCTGGGCAGGTATTACTTCAATCTTAGGAAGATAAATATCATTTCCTGTACCCGCAACAGCTTTAAAGTTTAAAACGGCGGCAAGCCCTGAGTAAACAAACTCATAAGTGTCAACTTTATCATTGACTACCTCAGTGTTCATCGTTCCAAGATTTACACCGGTAGAAGAAGTACCGGTAAGTTTTAGACCGGAATATTTGGATCCCAAGAATCGAATAGTACAACTTCCAGTAACAGAAATATTAATTTCCTGGCTCAATTTTAAATCCAATCCATAGCCACTTGGGCTATTGTTGTGCCAGGTATAGGCACCTCCTAAAGTCAGTTTCCCATCGGTACTTTGCTTCGCAGCAATAATGGTACCGTCGGTAAAATCATAGGTAACTGCATTCGTAATCTGACCCCGTACAACGGAACCAAACAGAATCAATACCAGAAAAAAGAGATAGTTTTTCTTCATAGTTTAATAGTTAATAGTTAAGGTTTAGTTTAAAAAAAAAGTTTATTTAATATTTAGAATTCAAAAGCCCCTAAATCAGGCAAAGTTCCATTAAAAGGCAGTCCAACATTGATCCCTTTATTGATCATATCACTATCTGCTTTTAGATGAAAGAAAGTAACATCCGGCAAACTGCCATCTGCTTTTCTTGCTCCTAGTAATTGAGCATAATCAATACTTGTAAAATCATCTGCCGTAACCGTTATTCCGTTTTGCCAGCTGTTATTGGTGATGTCGGCAACAGTAGCAAGTGTAGTTCCGTAAGCACCTAAAACATTACTGTTTTTAAGAATCAGTTTTGCTAAAGGGTTTGTATTGCTAAAAGAATAATTTCTGCCATTATCATAAGCAGAACAGTTGTAAATGGTCACTTCTCCCCTGTTGCTATTATGATCAAAGCCATCAGCGACATTTCCTGCAGCTATACAATTCGTGTACGTAGCGTTATGTTTTAATAACTTATCATCACTTCCTCCCGTTTTGAAACCGTTTCCGTCTCCGGCTCCTTTACTTCCATCTTTTAGATAACCATTTTTAACCGCCCAGCAATTTTGGTAAGTTGTAGAAATATTATCTGTTCCTCTTAGATAACCATCCCATCCATCGTCCAGATTTTGCCATGCACGACATCCTATAAATTTATTACCTGTTCCTGCATTTAATTTACATGCAAATCCATCGGCATTTTCAAGAGTTGCATCGGCATTAAAATAAGAATCACAATTTAGTATTGTATTGTTTGCTGCACCATTATCCAATTGTAATCCTGAATCTGAACATTCTGAGAAAGTCATGAATTCAATTATATTATTACTCCCTGTAATCTGCATTCCATTATCTCCGGCATTGTAAATATCAATTCCTTTAATGTGCCAATAATTAGCATTTAAAACAATTCCCTGATTAGAAGAACTTTCAGACATAGCCGAAAAATCGAATTTTGGCCTTGCTGTTCCATCTTTCGCTTTAAGCGTAATTATTTTATCTGAAGTACCGGAAGTTGCTATCGTAATTTTTGAAGTCATTGCATAAGTACCTCCATTTAAAACAATCGTTTCACCTGCCTTGACCTTGCTAAGAGCTGTGTTTAATTCAGTCACTGTTGAAACCTCATAATCAGCTGTAGGAATAGTTGAAAAGCTGGTAATAGTAATTACTTTGACAGCAGCAACAGCACTTTTATCTTTTGCTGTAGCTGTTACAGTAATACTCCCGTTTTTCTTTGCCGTAATTAAACCTGTGGAAGAAATATCTGCTACTGTTGGGTCAGAAACTTTCCATGTTACTGCTTTATCTGTTGCATTATCCGGCGTTATTTTTGCTGTTAATTGTCCACTTGTAGCCGAAGTTATATCTGTTCCCAGTATTTCGATTTGCTGTACCAATACAGTCGAAACTCCGTTAGTATCATCATCTTTTTGGCATGAAATCAAAGCGAAAAATACCAGAAGCCTAAAAATTGTTTTCATATTAATTTATTAAAATTAATCTCATTAAAAAAACCTCCATTTACTAAAAAAGACATGCATCAATATAAATTTCAGCATGTCTCTTTATAATTACATAATGATTTACTATTTAATCCAACGTGGATCTCCAACTTTATTATCAATCAATGTTTGATTGCTTATTGTGAAATTTCCTGCTGCTACATTAGCAAAGCCAGGATCAAGAGTAGTACCTGAAGCATCTACTTTATTACTTGCAATAGTCGTATCTTTAAAATTTGGTGAATTAAAATAATTATTATTACTAAAAACAGGCAATGTTGTACCTACTTGATTAGAGGAATAAATAGCTGCTGTATTTGAAAACAATGTGTTTTTAACCGTACATACATTACTAGCAAAACGTACGTACATAAATCTGTTGGCAACTGTCATTCCCGGAGCATTAATAGTACATGATTCTACTAAAACATTTGATGTCAAACCCGTAATAGTAGTAACTGCATCCATACGAATAAAATCTCTGGTAACAGAACAGTTATTAAAAGTACTGTTTTTAAGTACAACACTTGCAACATAGGCTGTCCTAACGTTGATAAACTCAACACCATTATTTGTACTTACATTCGTAACGGTACAATTTTCAGCAGTAAATGAAGCTATTTTAGACCCACCTGCACTACCAGCATTTAATATTGCACGAGTAAAATCATGTATTTCACATCCACTAATTAATATATCACCAAAATTAGAAGCAGTAGAAGAAGCAACTGTTACAACACTTGCATTTTCAAGTCCTGTACCATCTAAAATTAAATTTACAAGGGAGATATTATTTGTCCCGGCATTCGCTGTTATTTTATAATGTAAAACTGGTTTCTGCAGTCCTGGCACACCACTAATGGTGATACTTTTATTTAATGTAATATCAGTACTTGGGGTTGTTCCATCAGCCCCTACCGACTTGTATTCGCCAGGCTCTAAAAATAATTTAGCACCAGAATCTGCATTAGCAATAGCTACTAATAAATCATCACCTTTTCTAACTAAAATACCATCACCAATATCAATACCTGTAGTAAATGTTATAGCTCCACGTTTCTTAGTACCATTAAACAAATCCGCCTGATAATTTATCTCCGGACTTAATCCTGTGATTGTTGCAATACCAGCTACTTTTTCTTCAGCAGTAATAGTATGAGTAATATCTCCAGGAGTAAGAACAATTTTTGTTACATTACTATTAGCTACCCATCTTAAAATAGCAGTTTTAGCAGCTATATCTGTATCCTGAACAGGTAAGAAAAGTTGTTCTGATAAAGTATTTGCAGTAGTAACTGTCCATTTAGATTCCTCCAAATTTCCTTCACTAACAGCTTTAACCCTAATCGAATAAAGGGTTTCACCTTCTAAAGCTACAGTAACTGGTAATTGAGCAGAAGTAACTTCAACTGTTTTAAAAATAGTTGTAAAGTTTGGATCATCTGCACTAAATTCTATTACATAATGATCGGCTTGTGCATTTGCAGTCCAATTCAACTCAACAGATGTTTGGTTTCTAACTTTTGCAGTTACACCTACTGGTGAAAATACCCTTGTATTTCCAACTCCGTCTAATACAGCATCGTTGTAACTATCACAACTTACCGCAAGGCCTACCACTAATAAAGCGGCAACCAGACTTTTAATTATATATTTTCTTTTCATAATTATATATCTTATGATTTTTATTTTTCTAATTAGCTTTAATTACTACCTCCGTATCCATAATCGTTCCATAACATATTATTACTAGTCTCGATAAACACTTGCCAAATTGGCCAAAACTGTCTAAGATCCGGATCAACTCCTGCTTTATAAAGAGAAGCAATTTTAGTATCTTCTAATTTAGTCCACGTTGCAGAAGTGTAATCAGCTCCTGGACTTGCATTTTCACCACGGTTCAAACCATATATAATTAGTGAAACATTGTCAGCTGCATATTTATAGTACAAAGTAGACGGCACATTCGCATATTGTCCTGTACGCGCTTTTAAATCGGTCATTTTAGCTTTTGCCTCATCCAATTTCACCTTAAGCAGATTCCAACGAATCAATGCTTGTTTACGTTCCATTTCTCCGGTAAACTCATATTTATTTTCTTCAACAATAGCATTAAACATAGCTGTTTTATCTGTCAAAGCGTTTACATAAGCATCCACTTTTACAGCTTGTGCAGCAGCAGGGAAAGCTCTTCTTCTGATTTCTTTCAAATATGTTGCAGCGGCAGCAGGACCCTCTAATTCGTTGGCAGCTTCAGCAGCAATTAAAAGTACTTCAGCATAACGCATGTATATTTTATTAACACCGTCATCATTGGTAGAAATAACCCTACGTTTCATCCACTCATAACGATATTTACCAAAATACCATGTATCCAGAGTATTCAACTCTTGTTTAGCAATATTATTTACTGCTGCTCCATATTTATAAGGAACACAAGTCACATCTCTACGAGTATCAGCCTGATCATAATCATAAAATACGAAAGGCAATGGACCAGCAACACCTCCACGATTTGGTCCGTTAGCCTGAAATTGGTCACTAGCAGAAGTATGACGAACAGCAAAAGTAAACAACATTCTACCTCGACCATCAGCAAAAGGAATTTCCCAAAGAGATTCTCCTCCAGCAGTAACTACTTCCTCATTGTATTTTCTCCATAATCCTTCAAAAGTTGTCTCCAATTTTGCTGAACCATTTGCAATGACCTCACGACATTCTTTTAATGCCAATGCATACATTTTATCAACTGAAAGATCCGGATCTGTACTTCTTCTAACACCACCAAAACTACCCGGATATTGCTGATAACCGCTGGCTGCCATTGCTAAACGGGCTCTAAATGCCTTTACAAAAGCTTTATTTACGTGTTCTACAGTACTTGTATAAGCTGTTTCATTAGGCCATGCCACCAATGTTGATGCCTCACCCAAATCTGCAATTAATTGTTTATAAATTTCATCTCTATTTACTTTAGCTAAATACAAAGTTTCCGGAGTAATAGGCTCAAAACGGTAAGGAACATCCCCCCATGTTTTTACTAAATCGGCATAGTAAATAGCTCTTAAGGTTAAAGCCTCTCCTAACAATTGTCCAAGTTCTGTCCCAGGCAAAGGGTTTCCGTATTTACGCAAACCTCTGATACAAATATTAGCACGTTCTATACCCTGAAACATCATTGCATACGCATTATTAGTTGTATTCATCTCCGAATTATTCCATTTAGCATCATAAACACACAAATCAGCTTTATCACCAGCAGTTTGAGAAGTATTATGCCACTCAACATCTGTGTTTAATCCGTAATATGGTAAAAAACGTCCTCTGTATGAATTAGTTTCGCCAAACGGAACTTTTATTCCATCGATAGCTCCCTTAGCAAGTCCTGCATTAGAAAAAAGCAAAGCTTCATCTGTTGTTGATGGCGCCTCTGCATCTAAATAATCATCTTCAAATTGGTCACAAGAACTGAATAGTCCCGAAACAATCAATCCTGCTATTATTATTATTTTATATTTCATTTTGTACTATTTTAAAATTAGAAATTAAGATTCAGCCCAAAAACCATTTGTCTGCTTCTTGGATAAGGGCTAGAATCAACACCAGGTGTCATTGGGTTTTTTCTTTTTGTCGAAACTTCCGGATCAGAGCCTGAGTATTTTGTCCACACAAAAACATTACTTGCAGTCAAATAAAATCTCAATTTAGAAACTCCAATTTTAGATATTAAAGATTCTGGAGTTGTGTATCCTAATGTTAATGTATTCAATCTTAAAAATGATGCATCTTCAACTGCCCAGTCAGTAAATAAAACCCTAGTCATATAAGGTGACCACATTGTTGTATTAGCATTCAAAGCTGTTAAAGCATCTGGATCAGTTACCAATTGACCTGAAACAGGATCTAAATTTGTCCATCTGTTACCATCAGACATAACAGTACTTAAGTTTTTATATTGTCCTGTTGAACCCTGTACTGATGAACTATATTCAATTTTATCAGCATTATATACTTCATTACCGATACTCCAGTTAAAAGCTGCCATTAAATCAAATCCATAAGCATTACCATTGATAACAAAACCACCAGTACTTTTAGGATTAACATTGCCAATAACTGTTCGGTCTTCTGCAGTCACAAGACCATCCCCTGTAAGATCTTTCAATTTCATATCCCCTGGCTTAACAGTGTCACCAGTTCCAACAAGCTTACCACCATTAGCTATTCCAGCTTTTAAGACATATTTCCCTCCAATATAATCAAAGTCCGAAACTTCATATCTGCCATCACTTTTATATCCATACATAGCCCCTAATGAACCACCTTTCTCTAACAAATAATCACTTGTTATTTGCGAAGTCCAGCCTGAATTTTGTACAAACCCACTATCCATTTGGCCCAATGAGTTAATAGTGTTTTTATTAACTCCCATATTGAATGAAAAACTCAATCCATATTTAGCTCTTTCGATAGCAACAACATTTAAAGTCGCCTCAATACCTTCATTCTGAGTCTCTCCCATATTACGGTACTGAGAATCATATCCGGTACCCGGAGTTAAATAATTGATTAACAAGTCGCTTGTGATATTTCTGTAAACATCTACATTACCATTTAAGCGGTTTTTGAAAAAACCAAAATCCAATCCAAGGTTTTGCGTAATAGTAGTTTCCCATTTCAAATCAGGATTCGCCATTATTTTTGAAGTCGAAGTTATACTTGTAACACCATTAATCCATGCTGCTCCAGTAGTACCTGAACTTTCATACGTTTGAACTTGCTGACCTACAGGAATATTATTATTACCTGCTTCACCATAACTTGCTCTGACTTTAAGAAGATCCATCCAGGAAACATCTTTTAGGAAACTTTCTTCTGAGATTTTCCATGCCGCTGCTGCTGCTGGAAAATATCCCCAACGGTTTTGTGGCATAAATTTACTTGATCCATCTGCACGAAACGTACCAGTTAACAAATAACGCCCTTTATAATCATAATTTACACTTCCAAAAAATGATAATAATTTATCATCTGGACTATAGTAATTATTTACAGATTGAGGAACTCCCAATGATGTTAAAGTTTTTGCCTTATTAAAATCAAAAAATACCGGAAGACCATGAATAGTATTTGTAACTGCATTAGATGTATACGTAATACTCTCTTGTCCTAAAAGAGCTGTCAAGTGATGATCCTCTCCTAATATTTTTTTGAAATCATAAGCCAAAGTATTGGCATTTCTAAAACGTTTATCTTTAGTATCGGTCATAATTAAGGCCGGCATACCCTGATATATAGCTAATGGTGAATTATCTATATAATAAGTACTAAGTCCATAGAAACGATAATCCTGATTATTGAAATTATCCAACCCTAGGTCAACTTTCAATTTTAAATTATCTATCAGTTCCCATCCAAAACTTCCTAACATGTTAAAGTTTTTACGTAACTGTGTACGATCATTATCATAAACAGCCGCAAATGGATTTACCAATACATCGCCTTCATTTGTATCATCAGTAGACGAAGTCAACCCAGATACAGAAATTGGAGAATAACCAACGATTGTACGCAAACGAGAATCTGTTGAAGATTTTTCATTTTGCTCATTAGCTCCCCCTCCATTAATCTCAGTATCAGAATAACGCATAGTAAAAGAAAGATCTATCTTATCATTTACTTTACTTTTTAATGCTAAAGACAAGTTATTTCTTCTATAATTGGAACCAATCATAATTGCTTTTTCATCAAAGCGAGTATAATTAAAGTTATAATTTATCTTATCACTTCCTCCCCTAACGCTTAAATCATAATTTTGTACCTCGCCTCTACGTCCAAAAATCTGTTTTTGCCAGTTATTCCCTTTTAAATTTTTGTACATATCCTGATCCTGCCAGTTACCAAAATACTTTGTATATGAAGTAGGATTAGTTAAAATCGTTTTATCACTTTGATCTAACAAAGCAAATTCATATTGCCATTTAGTATAATCATCCGGAGATAAAACATCAATTTCATTAGCCATTGTTTTCAAACCATAAAACGAATTGAAATTGACAGCAATTTTTCCGTCTTTACCACTTTTGGTTGTTATTAAAATTACCCCATTTGCACCACGAGAACCATAAATTGCAGTAGAAGAAGCATCTTTTAAAACCGTCATCGATTCAATATTTGATGATGCAATATCATTCATACTATTTACAGGAAATCCGTCAACTATAATTAATGGCTGATTACTCTGCGTAAGAGAACCTCCCCCACGAACTCTAATTTGTATATCCGCATCAGGAGAGCCTTCTGATGATACTACCTGTACACCAGCAATTCTACCTGTTAAAGCTTCTGCAACGTTTGCTACCGGCACTTTTTTCAAGTCATTACCTGAAATACTAGCAACAGCCCCAGTTAAATCCGTTTTCTTAACAGAGCTATATCCGACTACAACAACTTCGTTTAGTGAATTTGCTTCTTCCGCTAAAACAATATTAATCGTTTTTTTACCGGCCACTGCAACTGCCTGAGTTGTAAAGCCTATAAATGAAAATTCAAGAACCGCCTTTGAATTCGATAATTTAATTTTGTATTTACCATCAAAATCTGTTGAAACTCCATTTTTTGCACCTTTTTCTGATACATTTACACCCGGTAATGTTAAACCTGATGCATCTTTTACAACACCTTCAACTGTTAAGTCCTGTGCACTTGCCTTGTTAGTGGTAAGTAAACACAATAATAAAGCAAATGCCAGATAGCAATTCGCTCTTTTATTAAATAACTTTTTAAAATTCATAGTTTACTGTTTAGTTAAGTTTAATATTAATTGTTTATTAAGTTCATTCATCGTTTATGAATCACATTTATCACCAAAAAATTTAGAAGCATATTTATTTATAACACTATTTTTTTAATCCTTCTAAAACTATTGAAAATAAAGAAATTCATTATTTTTTTATTATAAAGAAATTAACATGTAATCGATTGCACAAACATAAAAATTTTTTTTCTATTAAAAATTATATTTCCTAAAAAAATCTTAAAAATAATTATTTATAGAAAAATTATCTATTTTAAAATATGAAATTCATAATTTTTTCCAGAAGAAACCTTTAAAGAAAGTTTTATTATTTTCTATTAGAAGTATTTATTAAAAAAAATTCAATCGATTTCAATTTGTGTGAATTTTTAGCAATTTAAGTTAAAAATAGTATTATAAATAGTTTTCTGACAACTTGTTGAATATTATTTAATATTTACCGAATGATTAATTTTCTTTATTAATTTCATTAAAATTTAATCCTTTTTTTATGCTTTTTATTAAAGCAAAAGTTATAATCATTCCAGTAATTGCCATGCAAACACCCACAAGATTTGGTGATGCATAACTGTAACCAGCTTCTAAAGGCAGACCACCTAAAAAAGCCCCTAAAGCATTCCCAATGTTAAAACTTGCCTGAAGTGCTGCTGAAGCTATCATTTCAGCATCTTTTGCGGTCCTAATCATTAACATCTGAATTGGCGCTATCACAGAAAAAGAAATGGCGCCCGTTAAAAACGTAAAAATTAATGACAGATATTGATTGTAAGAGAAAAAGTAAACCATAAGTAAATCAGCGACCATTAGACACAACAAAGCCATCACGGTTGGTGCCGGCGAATATTTATCAGCTAATTTACCTCCTGCAAAATTTCCAATAACCATTCCTAAGCCTGCTAAAATCAATATATAAGACACATCTTCGGGTAAAAACCCGGAAATATTAATTAATAAAGGAGCAATATAACTTATCCATGCAAACAGGCCTCCAAAACCAATTGCTGTGATTCCAATAATTAACCATGCTTCTGTTTTTTTAAAAAACTTCAATTGAGTCTTCATATTCACATCTCCATTTTTTTCTAAAGCAGGCATCCACAGAGAAATAAACAAAAAAGTCAGCAATCCCGTTATGGCAATTAATACAAAGGTATATCGCCATATAAAATGATGACCTATATAAGTACCAATTGGCACACCAATTAAATTAGCGAGTGTTAGTCCTGCAAACATAATCGAAATAGCCTGAGCTTCTTTCCCTTTATCTGCCAAACGGCTCGCGACTACCGCCCCAACCCCGAAAAAAGCACCATGTGGTAATCCGGAAAGAAATCTGGAAGCAAATAAAAAATTATAATTGGGCGCAATAATTGAAAGCGCATTAAAAAGTGTTAACATTAAAGCTAAAATTAAAAGCATTTTTTTGGAAGGAAAATTGCGCCCTAAGATGACTAATAAAGGCGCACCAATAACAACTCCAAGTGCGTAAGCCGAAATTAAGTACCCGGCAACCGGAATTGAAACCCTCATATCTGAAGCAATGTCAGGAAGTAATCCCATCATTACAAATTCTGTAATTCCAATAGTTAAACCTCCTAAAGAGAGCGCAATAAGACTTTTTTTCATTTTGATATATTATGTGATCACGAAAAGATTTTTCCTCGCAAAATTACCACCATATAACGTAAAACAAATTGTAAATTTGTGATATAAAACTGTATATTCAAGATATGTGTAAATTAAAATCAGTTTAAATGACTTTCTTAACAACAGATTATAAAAAACTTCAATCTTATTCAAACGAGAAACATGAAATTATATATCAAAAACATGGTTTGCGGCAGATGTAAAATGGTTGTAAAAGCGGAATTTGAAAAACTCGGACTTCAGACTGTTTCAGTTGAACTTGGTGAAGTTGAACTTCAGAATACGATTACCGAAAATCAAAAAAAAGAGCTTTTAAATCATTTACGCACGTTAGGCTTTGATTTAATTGATGATAAAAAAAGTAAAACAATCGAGAAAATCAAAACACTAATTATTGATCTTGTCCACCATAAAAACAGCGAACTAAAAACAAACTTATCGGATTATCTTTCAGAAAATCTTAATCAGGATTATAATGCACTGAGTAATCTTTTCTCTGAAGTTGAAAACACCACAATTGAGAAATATTTCATCAGTCAAAAAATAGAAAAGGTAAAAGAGCTGATTATCTACAATGAACTTTCTTTAAGTGAAATAGCTGATATTTTAAATTATAGTAATGTGGCGCATTTAAGCAATCAGTTTAAGAAAGTGACCGGCTTTACCCCTACCTATTTTAAACAGCTGAAAGACAGGAAACGTATTCAGATCGAGAATTTGTAAATTTTGCAAATCATTTCCAAAATTTTACAATTATAAGTGTGTTTTTGTTCGGAAGTTTGTTTTTTAATCCTAAGCCAAATATTATGACACATACTTATCAAATTACCGGAATGACTTGCAGCAGCTGTGAGGAAAAGGTTAAAAAAGCATTAGAAGCCGAAGATAACGTTACAAATGCTATTGTTTCAAAAGATAAAGATACCGCAACTGTATCCATGACAAAACATATTCCATTAACTAATCTGCAAAATGCTCTAGATAGTAAATATCAAATTTCAGAAATTAATCATTATGAAATTGCTGAAGATACAAGGACCTGGCTTGAAACATACAAACCCATTTTATTGATTTTCTTTTATATTAGTCTGGTTACAGTTTTGATACAGTTTACATTTCATGATTTTGATATAATGCAGGCTATGCAGCACTTTATGGCAGGGTTCTTTATTGTCTTCTCATTTTTTAAATTGCTTAACCTAAAAGGCTTTGCAGAAAGTTATAAGATGTATGATGTTTTGGCAAAAAGAATTCCGGTCTGGGGATATGTTTATGCTTTTTTAGAACTTGGATTAGGAATTGCTTATCTGGTGAACTTTAGTCCGATATTTACAAATACAATTACATTTATTGTTATGAGTGTTAGTATTATTGGTGTTTTACAATCGGTTTTGAATAAAAAAAGTATTCAGTGTGCCTGTTTGGGAGCTGTTTTTAATTTACCTATGAGTACTGTAACGATTATAGAAGATGGTTTGATGATAGTAATGAGTTTGGCAATGCTTATTTCGCTGCTATAATTTAACTAAATCTTGAGAATCATCCAACTAAATCTTATTATATTTGACCGAATACCGATCAGCAACAATAATTAAACTATAAAAAAATGAAAAAACTATTTACCGTATTAGCGATCGCCTTGTTTACAATTAGTCTTCAGGCACAGGAAACCAAACCAGCAAAAGAAAAAGCAAAAAAAGAATCTTGCTGCAAAAAGACTGCAACAGAAAAAAAATCCTGTTGTGTAAAAAAATAATAGAAATTGTATTTCAACAAAAAAGACCTAATTAAGGTCTTTTTTGTATTTAGGCTTATTTATAAAATCATTTCAAACGAACGCTCCACTCAAAATCCATTTCAGAAACCTGAACACCTTCTTCATTTGTCCCTATGGATTTCATCCAGAACGTCTGCCCTTCTCCGGTTTTGATTGTTTTCCTGATAGCATCTGCAATTAAATGACCGTCATTGCAAACAAATGTAATTCTGCCAGTGGCTTTTTTGGTGAAGTTTCCTTTATTGTTGGCAACCAGCATTGAAATTTTCCTTCCGCTTTCCTGAATTTGTGAGATTACCAAAGCACCGGTTGTTAATTCTGCTGCCATTGCCTGAACTGCAAAATACATAGAGTTAAAAGGATTTTGATTGATCCATCTGTGTTTTACTGTTACCGTACAGCTGTTTTGATCAATAGCTTTAACACGTACCCCGCAAAAGTAAGCCGAAGGTAATTTGAACAACACAAATTTATTGAACTTAGAAACTGAAACTGCCATGAGATGTTTTTTCATGTAAAAATACGAAAAAACTATGCATGCACAATAAATTACTTAAAATTCGACATAAACCCAACAAAATCAGTACTTAAAACAAATTTAAATCAATAAAAACTTAAAACCCAAAACATGCTTTTGTTAAAATTTTGTTAATATATGGTACTATGCAAAACAAGATACTGTCTTTTAGATATATATTTGCATAAGAAATTACTATATACTTTTAATCATGGAAACATCAACACCACTCATCATGGAAAAAACACCAGAAAAGAACACAGCAGCATTTACTCATTTGAGTACTTTAAGTCAGTACATTATTCCGTTTGGGAATTATATTTTTCCGCTTATCATCTGGACGAGCTATAAAGATAAATCTGAATTTACAGACCACCACGGAAAACAGGCTTTGAATTTTCAGTTAAGCTTATTGCTGTACACTTTGGTTTTAGCACTTATTGCAATCCCGATTTTTATAACTGTGGTTTTACAAAATCTTCCAATCGAAGCGATTATTAACGATGAAGATTTTGTTATTAGAAATTTTAATTTTGAAGGAAATATTGGTCTTTTAAGTGTTGGTGCAACAGCCGTTTTACTTTTTGGGGTTTTGAAGTTTGTTGAATTCTTTTTAGTGATTTATGCTTCGATAAAAGCTTCGAACGGAGAATTATACAAATATCCGCTAACAATTCCTTTTATAAAGTAATCTGCTAACCATTAAAAGTTATAGATAACCCAAGAGCCCTAGCCCTGACAGAAGCGACATCCTTTTGCTGGCTCCTTTAGCCAGAAAAAGATACAGCGGATGGCAGGAAACATCTCCTGAAAAAAATCAATCATCAATCAACCAAATCATCATCAATCAAAAAACGAATTGTTCAATCAAAAAAAAATGAAATGAAATTATGAACATTGAAAACACAAAAGCACAGATGCGCAAAGGTGTTCTTGAGTTTTGCATCTTATCTGTATTAAAAGAAAAAGACGCATATACATCTGAAATATTAGACACTTTAAAAAACGCAAAATTATTAGTTGTTGAGGGAACTGTTTATCCTTTACTAACCAGACTAAAAAACGACGGTTTACTGAATTATCGCTGGGAAGAATCGACCTCAGGGCCACCAAGAAAATATTATGGTTTAACCGAAATAGGGCAAACATTTTTAAATGAATTAAGCGGAACCTGGACAGAATTATCAGATGCCGTAAAACTAATCACCAATCAAAATCAATAAGTCATGAACAAAACAGTAAATATTAACTTAGGCGGTATGTTTTTTCACATCGATGAAGATGCATATTTAAAATTGACACGCTATTTTGACGCTATAAAAAGATCATTGAACAACTCATCCGGACAAGATGAAATTATTAAGGACATTGAAATGCGTGTTTCTGAACTTTTAACAGAAAAACAGAAGAGCGAAAAACATGTTGTTGGCTTAAAAGATGTTGACGAGGTGATTGCGGTAATGGGACAGCCTGAAGATTACAGACTTGAAGACGAAGGAAGTACTAATCATTCTTTTAATTATGACAACAGAAAACACAAAAAATTATACCGTGATAAAGAAAAAGGTATGATTGGCGGTGTTGCTACAGGTTTAGGACACTATTTTGGAGTTGATGCTGTATGGATTAAAATCGTGTTCTTAATATTTGTTTTTGCAGGTTTCGGAACCGGAATTTTAGCTTATTTCGTATTATGGGTTGTAACTCCTGAGGCGGTTACAACTTCAGAAAAACTGGAAATGACAGGAGAACCGGTAACAATTTCTAACATCGAAAAGAAAGTTCGTGAAGAGATTGACTCATTGTCTGATAAATTTAAAAATGCAGATTATGACAAAATGGGAAATCAGGTAAAGTCTGGAGCTGAGAGAATAAGTAGTTCATTTGGAGACTTTGTTATGACGGTTTTTAAAATCTTCGCAAAATTTTTAGGGGTCATTCTTATTATGTCCGGAGTTACTGTCTTAATACTATTACTAATTGGAGTCTTCACTTTAGGGACAAATGTTTTTCTTGATTTCCCTTGGGAAAACTTTATTGAAGCCGGAAATTTTACTGATTATCCAATCTGGTCATTCGGTTTATTAATGTTCTTTGCCGTTGGAATTCCGTTTTTCTTTTTGACGCTTTTGGGTTTCAAATTGTTGTCCCCAAATACAAAAACTATCGGAAATATTGCAAAATATACTCTGTTAGCGATTTGGATTATTGCTGTTGCCATTGCAATCAGTATCGGAATCAAACAGGCTACTGAAATATCATACGATAATAAAACAGTAGAGAAAAAAGCAATCAACATTACTCCTAATGACACACTATATGTAAAGTTTAGATATAATGATTACTATGCCAAAGACTTAGATCATCATAAAGAGTTTGAGTTTGTACAGGATTCTGCCAATAATGCTTTAATTTACTCAAATGATGTTCGTTTACACGTATTGCATACCGACCAGGCTGCGCCTTATTTACAAATAGAAAAAAGCGCCAGAGGAAACTCGTTTACAAGTGCTAAAAAAAGAGCAGAAAAAATCAATTATAATATTGATATTAAAGGAAATTACTTAATTTTGGATAATTATTTTCTTACAGACGTAAAAAATAAATTCAGAGGTCAGGAAGTAGATGTTTTTTTATATTTGCCAGAAGGACAGTTATTTAAGCCAGATTCTTCTATACAGGATTATGATGACTCTGAAAATGATTTTTTCAATTTACACTTTAGCGGTAACTATAACTATAAAGTAGAAGGTTCTAAAATAAAATGTCTGAACTGTCCAGCTGATGAGGATGAAGACAATGATTTTGAAGAAGATACTATAGCAAATGATACTGTAAAAGAAGTTTCGATTAAAATTAACGGGGAAGAAGTTTTAAATGCAAAAAAAGGCAAAGGGAAATTAACCACTGATAAAAACGGAGTTATTATCAAAATTAACTAAGAAAACCATGATAAAAATAATCATTCATATTACGAAATTCATTATTGCCACTATCACTGCATTATTGTTTGCCTCATGTAATTTTAATATAAACTCAATTGAAGGCAGCGGAAATGTTACTACCGAAAAAAGAATTGTTCAGGGCGATTTTAAAAATGTATCTGTCAGCAATGCGATAGATTTAGTAATTGAACAATCTGATGCTACAGAAATTATCGTTGAAGCAGACGATAATATCCAAAAAGAGATTACAACTAAAGTTGAAAACGGAACTTTGATCATTTCATGCAAATTCAGTTCGTTTAACAATGTAACCAAAAAAGTTACTGTAAAAATGCCGGTTATTGACAAAATCGAAGCTTCGAGCGCCTCATCTGTACACAGCAAAAATGTACTTCAGGGAGAAAATATACGTCTGGATGCATCAAGTGCTTCTACAATAGATGTTAATATTGAATCTGACAATATCTCTTTTGAATCCGGAAGTGGCAGTACCATAAATGTACAAGGAAAAGCATTAAAAATTAAAACATCAGCTTCTAGCGGCTCCAGCATTAATGCAGAGAAATTATTTGCAAACGAAGTTGAAGCAGAAGCGTCAAGCGGAGCCAGCATAAATGTGCATCCTATTTTACGATTAAAAGCAGATGCATCAAGCGGATCAAGCATTAATTATGATTCATCTCCTAAAACAATAGAAAAATCTGAAAATTCAGGAGGAAGCATCAGTCAGGGATAAACACTATTGAAGTGTTAAATATAAAAGAAATCATTCATCAAAAGTGGATGATTTTTTTATATTTGTCAAAATCAAAATTTAGAATTAATGAAAAAAAATACAGTCTTGTTCTTACTACTATTAGTTACAACTTTAACTTTTGCCCAAAAGAGAGAAAAAATAAAAGGTTCTAAAATTGTTACCACATCTATAAAAGAAGTTGGTGATTTTGATGCTCTTGAAGTAGATGATAATATTGAAGTGTATCTGGAGAGAGGCGAAAAAAACGAAATAAAAATCGAAGCCGATGATAATTTACACGACATTATTGGAATGGATTTAAGAGAAAAAACACTTCGTTTGTATACTTCAAAAGAGTCTACAATTTTTAAAAAATTATCAGTAAGGATTACTTATACAAAATCATTATCAAAAGTAATTACTAAAAATGACGCTATAGTCTATGCTATTCAGGAACTTCAGTTAGATGATATTGCATTTAACAGTTTTGATTATTCTAAATTATTTCTGAATGTCAATGCGAAGAAATTCAGTTTAGTTTCCGATGATAAATCAAAATCGGAAATAAATTTAAAAGCAGATGAAGCGGCTTTACAATTAAGCAAAAGCTCCTCAATAAAATCTTTAGTTTCTGCAATTAAATTCAAATGCGATTTATACCAGAAAGCAAACGCTGTAATTGAAGGTGTAGCTGAAAAAGGAAGTGTTCGTATAGATAATAATTCCGTTTTTACCGGAACAAAGTTTAACATAAAAGAAGCCAGTTTTACTGCCGAAAATAATGCAACAGGAACCGTAATGGCAGAAATTTCGATTTCACTTGCCATTGGAGACAAAGCTGAAGTTTCGCTTTTAGGAAAACCAAAAATAGAACTTACTCGTTTTAGTGAAGAAGCCAAATTGATTAAGAAGATTAAATAAAGATTTCAGGTTTCACAAATAAAAAAATCCATTCCTAAACGCGAATGGATTTTTTTATTTGTGAATTCCAGATTAAGCTCCAACAACTTGAAACTTTAAACAAAGAAAACCTAAAACCAAACTTTTATTCTTTAGCAGCCAAATAACGTTCAGCATCAAGTGCAGCCATACATCCAGTACCCGCAGCTGTAATCGCCTGACGATATACATGGTCTGCAGCATCACCTGCTACAAAAACACCCTCAACATTTGTTTTAGATGTTCCCGGAACATTAATAATGTAACCAGTTTCGTCAAGTGTGATATAATCTTTAAATATATCTGTATTTGGTTTGTGACCAATAGCTACGAAAAATCCTGTAGCAGGAATTTCAATAACTTCTGCAGTAGTTTTATTTAAAGCTTTAATAGCATGTACTACATTTCCGTCACCTAAAACTTCTACGGTATCATGATTCATTAAAATCTCAATATTTTCAGTTTTACGAACACGCTCCTCCATAATTTTAGAAGCCCTGAATTTTTCGCTTCTTACCAGCATTGTCACTTTTTTACAAAGTTTTGACAAATAATGCGCTTCTTCACAGGCAGAATCACCTGCTCCTACAATCACCACTTCCTGATTACGGTAGAAGAACCCATCACAAACCGCACAGGCAGAAACTCCCCCACCCATATTCAGATAATGCTGCTCTGATGGGAGTCCCAGATATTTAGCTGAAGCACCGGTTGAAATAATCACGGTTTCACAGTGCAATTCTATCTTATCGTTAATCCAAACTTTATGAATATCTCCTGAAAAATCAACCTTTGTAGCCCATCCGTCACGTATATCCGCCCCAAAACGTTTTGCCTGTTCCTGTAACTGAATCATCATTTCCGGTCCTGTAACCCCATCAACATAACCCGGAAAATTTTCAACTTCATTAGTCGTTGTCAACTGACCTCCTGGCTGCATTCCCTGATATAAAACCGGGTTCATATTTGCTCTGGCAGCATAAATAGCAGCAGTATAGCCTGCCGGACCAGAACCAATAATAAGGCATTTAATTTTTTCGATTGTATCTGACATAATATTATGGTTGTATTAATAATTATGTTGCAAAAATAAGTTTTTATTGTTGGAAAAAAGAATACGATTAATCAGTTTTTATTATTCTAAAATAGAGAGCTGTAAATCTGTTATATAAAACACATTGGATAAAATTAAGGAGAAGATTAACTGAGACAAGATTACAGCATTATCCTGAAAAGCAATTAACTTTTTAAATTTTCAATGATTATCTTCTGATATAACAGGCAATTGGTAGATTAACCTCTGTATAATTGTCAGCCATATACTTGAAAACAGCATCGTGAAAGTTATCACAGAAAGCGTAATCTGATGTATATAGCTATCAACAAGCCCAAGGGAAGCAGCGAGAGTTACCAGTACGAAGCTGAATTCTCCAATTTGTGAAAGAAGCCCTCCTCCATAAAGACTGTCTCGCAAATTATTTCCGGTAACCTTAAAAAGTATGGTATTAATAAAACTGTTAATCACTAAAACAGTGATTGCAATCAGGATAATTATACCCACATTGTTACTGACAAAGTTGATGTCAAGCTGCAATCCAATAGCAAGAAAAAAGAAAGCCATAAAGAAAACCCTGAAAGGAATTAATGCTTTTCCAAGCCATCGTGTTGCTTTATCCTGACCAATTATGATTCCGCCTGCAAATGCCCCAAATGCTGGAGAAAGCCCAAACCATGAACTAAACCAGGCCATTCCAAAACAGATGCAAAAACCAATAAAAACTTGCAGATCATGATCGGCAATTATTTCTCTCCGCATAGGAATCTGAAAAAGCTTTTTCCTAATTGCAGCTCTCAGGAATAGTAGTATTAGTACTCCACCTATACATACTTTTACAAGCTCGAAAACAGTTATGTTAGTGCCCGAGATAAAATTCAGGGATAAAATCATAGGAATAACCAATATATCTTGTACTAAAAGTACTCCACAAGTTATAATCCCCAACTGACTTTTAATTTCTCCGGTCCTTTCCAAATATTGAAAAACTATTGCAGAACTGCTCAGACTTATTACAAACGACAGTAGTACTATTGTATTCAATGTCCATTCAGCCTTCCCTCCTATTAAATATATACATATAAAACTTAATACAATCTGGACTAAAGCAATAAGAAAGGGTTCGTAAAAGTTTTGGCTAAAGTGGCGTAAATCTATATCAGCACCTATGGAAAACATCAAAAGTACAATTCCTATTTCTCCCAGATCTGCCACTACTTCAGGAGCGTGAATTATATTTAAAACATTAGGACCTAGAAGTACACCAGATACTATATAAGCAATAAAATAAGGCTGTTTAAAACGGCGCAGTAACAGAATTAGGAATAAAACCACACAGGAAAGCACAGCTATTCCTGAGAATAATTGTGAGGACATAACATAAGATGATTTATAAAAAACAATAAAAGCCGCCCTAAAAAAGGGCAGCTTTGCACAAGGGTAAAAAAACGAAATTAAGCAATTTCGATCATTCTTGGAGGTCTTTGCTTAGCCTCTTCTTTTTTTGGAATAGATAAATGGAGAAGTCCATTTTCATAACGGGCACTGATTTTGTCCTCGTCTACCACGTTTTTAGGAAGTTCAAAACTTCTCTGGAATGACTGGTAGCTGAATTCCCTACGAGTAAAATTCTCCTGTTCTGTAGTGTGTTGATTTTGTTTCTCTGATGAAATAGTCAACAGGTTACCGTCAAGTGTTACTTTGAAGTCATTTTTGTCCAGACCAGGGGCAGCTACTTCTACTTCATAATTATCTGAAGTTTCTTTGATGTTTACTGATGGCAGCGTAGTGCTTGTAGTTGAAAAATTGTTGCTTTCCCAATTGAAAAGCTCACGGCCAAAAACGTCATCAAAAAACGTACGTGGCAAACCATTAAGCTGGTTTCCGTTTCTCTTGATAAGATTCATAACATTTTACTTTTAAATTGTTTGACAATATTTTTTTGAACATACACTGATTAGCAGTGCATCAGGTCTAAAAACCAAAATTATGCCAATCAAAAAAAATGACATTTTTTCAGTTTCAACTATCTAAGCCAATTTTATTTATAGTAAATTATTATAAAATTCTGATGCGATTTTTCAAAATTTTATTCGGATATTTAAAATATTTATAAAAAATAGTTATCAGTATGAATTTAAAATACTGACAATTTTGCAATCTCCATCTGAAAAACTGTCAACTTTTAAGAAAACATATTAACTTAAAGTGTAAATGGATTCAATTTTTGGAATTTAAAATTATGTATTGAGATTATAATACATTAAATAATCAGTTCTAAACTTAATGAAGATGATTGCAATTAATATCAATACGTTTTTACAAGAAAAAGAAAATCCCCTTAAATCATACGATTCAAGGGGATTTTGATAACACTGTAAGTTTAGTGTCGGGGTGGCAGGATTCGAACCTGCGGCCTCCTGCTCCCAAAGCAGGCGCGATAACCGGGCTACGCTACACCCCGTAAGCGGGTGCAAATATATAACTATTTTTGGCTTATCCAAAACAATTTTAGAAATAAGAAAAAATTAAATTAAAATTCACAAAAGTCACCTTAATATATTAACCGGCTAAATCGGAAATCAGAACCTTTTTTACTAAACAACAATTTACAGTAAAGCAAAGCAAGTTAGGGAATTTAGCTTAAATTGTTTTCAAACACCCATCAAACAAAGGCTAAGCAAGGTTTCACAAATGTTAACAAAATAGATTTTCAAAAACCATAAATAATTGTATTTTTACGGTTCAAAATTCAGAAAATAAATGGGCAAAATCATTGCTATTGCTAATCAAAAAGGAGGCGTTGGAAAAACTACTACATCAGTAAATCTTGCTGCCTCATTAGGTGTTTTAGAGAAAAAAGTTTTATTGATCGATGCTGATCCTCAAGCCAATGCCACTTCTGGTCTTGGAATTGATGTGGAAACAGTTGAAACCGGAACTTACCAGATTCTTGAACACACTGTAACACCAAAAGAAGCTATTCTAAAATGTACAGCTCCAAATGTTGACGTGATACCTGCTCACATTGATCTTGTTGCGATCGAAATTGAGCTGGTTGATAAAGAAAACCGTGAATACATGCTTAAAAAAGCATTAGAAGAAGCTAAAAAAGAGTATGATTTCATCATAATCGACTGTGCACCTTCTTTAGGATTATTAACTTTAAATGCTTTAACAGCTGCTGATTCTGTAGTTATTCCGATTCAGTGTGAATATTTTGCACTTGAAGGATTAGGAAAGCTATTGAACACTATTAAAAGTATTCAGAAAATACATAATCCTGACCTGGATATTGAAGGATTACTACTAACCATGTATGATTCAAGATTACGTTTGTCAAATCAGGTTGTTGAAGAGGTTCAAAAGCACTTTAACGATATGGTTTTTGAAACCGTTATTCAGCGAAATGTAAAATTAAGTGAAGCCCCAAGTTTTGGAGAAAGCATCATTAATTATGACGCAACAAGCAAAGGAGCAGTGAATTACATTAATTTAGCTCAGGAAATTATAAAGAAAAACAGCAAATAGTTTTTATGACAAAAGCAATTAAAAAACAAGCCTTAGGGAGAGGATTATCAGCATTATTAAAAGATCCGGAAAATGACATTACATCAGTAGAAGACAAAAATGCTGACAAAGTTGTTGGAAACATCATTGAGCTTGAAATAAGTGCTATCGAAATAAATCCGTTTCAGCCCAGAAGTAATTTCAATGAGGAATCTTTACGTGAATTAGCCACTTCTATTAAAGAACTTGGTGTAATTCAACCTATTACTGTTCGAAAATTAGATTTTAATAAATACCAGTTAATTTCCGGAGAGCGTCGTTTGCGTGCTTCGACTTTGATAGGCTTAACACATATTCCTGCTTACATCCGTATTGCTAATGATAATGAATCATTGGTAATGGCTTTGGTTGAAAACATTCAGCGTCATGACTTAGACCCTATTGAGATTGCTCTTTCATACCAGCGTCTGATGGATGAAATTCAGCTAACTCAAGAACAAATGAGTGAACGTGTTGGTAAAAAACGTTCTACGATTGCCAATTATTTACGTCTTCTAAAATTAGACCCAATCATTCAGACAGGTATCCGCGATGGCTTTATCAGTATGGGGCACGGAAGAGCTATTATCAATATTGAAGATCTGGACATTCAGACCGATATTTACCAAAAAATAGTGAGTCAAAACCTATCAGTACGTGAAACTGAGACTTTAGTTAAAAATTATCACGAAAGCCTGCAGCCCAAAGCTGAAGGAAAACCAAAAATAGCTTCTTCATTTGTAGTTAAAGAAACGCAAAAAAACACATTCAATGACTATTTTGGTTCAAAAGTTGATATAAAAGTTGCCGGAAACGGAAAAGGAAAAATTACAATTCCGTTTAACTCAGAAGCCGACTTTAACAGAATTATAAAATTAATAAACGGATAGTGAATAAAATTGTCCCCATAACTCTATTGTTCTTTCTATCAGGAACCGTCTCTTTTTTTGCTCAGGCAAAACAAGAAACGGTTTTAGTCGCTAAAGACACTTCCAAATTAGAAGAAATAGACCCGCTGAGACCAGCAAAAGCTGCCTTCTACTCGGCAATTTTACCAGGCTTAGGACAGGCATACAATAAAAAATACTGGAAAATCCCTTTGGTATATGGCGCAATTGGCACCAGTATGTATTTTTATCTTGATAATCAAAAAAAATATCGAGAAGCAAGAAATGAATACAAAAGAAGACTAGAAGGTTATGAACCAAGCGAAAAATTTGCGAGGCTTGATGACTCCCGTCTTATTGCAGCCCAAAAGTTTTATCAGCGTAATCGCGATTTATCCTCATTGTTTGTCGTTGGTTTTTATGCTTTAAATATCATTGATGCTAATGTTGATGCTTCACTGATACAATTTAATGTGAATGAAAGATTATCTGTACGCCCGGAAATCTACCCTACAGATGTAACTTTTAAACCAAATGTAGGACTAACTTTTAATTACAACTTTTAAATAGCTTTTTTACTATTCTATTTAAATAAAAAAAAATATACAAAAAAAAATGAAAATTGCACTTTTAGGATACGGAAAAATGGGCCAGGTAATCGAAAGAATTGCTCTGGAGAGAGGGCATGAAATTGTCCTGAAAAAAGACGAATTCAATACATATGACGGTCTTTCAACAGCGGATGTTGCTATCGATTTCAGTGTTCCCACAGCTGCTGTAGCTAATATTTCAAGTTGCTTTCATGCCAATGTTCCGGTAGTTTCAGGAACAACAGGCTGGTTAGAACATTATGATGAAGTGGAAGCTCTTTGCAACGAAAAACAAGGTGGCTTCATCTCTAGTTCAAACTTTAGTTTAGGCGTTAATATTTTTTTCGGCTTGAATGAATATCTGGCTAAAATTATGAGTCAGTTTGATTCTTACAAAGTATCAATGGAAGAAATTCACCATACTCAAAAGTTAGATGCACCAAGCGGAACAGCTATTTCATTAGCAAAAGGTGTCATTGAAAACAGTGCTTATGCAAATTGGACAATGGAAGATCCGAAGTCAAATGAAATTCATATTGAAGCTAAAAG
Source organism: Flavobacterium flavigenum (assembly GCF_027111255.2). NCBI lineage: Bacteria > Pseudomonadati > Bacteroidota > Flavobacteriia > Flavobacteriales > Flavobacteriaceae > Flavobacterium > Flavobacterium flavigenum. The sequence continues at coordinate 2,110,384 of NZ_CP114285.2, forward strand.
AATTGGTGATGTTCCAGGAACACATACTGTAACTTACGATTCTATAGTTGACAGCATCGAATTAAAACATACTGCCCATAATCGTGAAGGCTTTGCCCTTGGAGCTGTTATTGCCGCTGAATGGCTTGCTGGCAAAAAAGGAATCTACACGATGAAAGACGTTTTAAATCTGGAATCTAAATAAAATCCAAAAAATAATATTCTGAAATTTCAGAACTAAAAC